>NZ_JABWRU010000012.1:0-141317 GCF_014269165.1 Pseudomonas sp. SWRI68
CCCAAAAAGGCTTTCAAGGAGATACCGACATGAGCACACTCGTAACCCGCGACGGCACTTCGCTCTATTTCAAGGACTGGGGCAGCGGCAAGCCCGTGCTGTTCAGCCACGGTTGGCCGCTGGATGCCGACATGTGGGACGCGCAGATGGAGTTCCTGGCCAGCCGCGGCTACCGCGCCATCGCTTTCGACCGCCGTGGCTTCGGCCGGTCGAGCCAACCGTGGAACGGTTACGACTACGATACCTTTGCCGATGACATCGCCCAGTTGATCGAGCACCTCGACCTGCGTGAAGTGACCCTGGTGGGCTTCTCCATGGGCGGCGGCGATGTCAGCCGTTATATCGCCCGCCATGGCAACGAGCGAGTTGCCGGGCTAGTGCTGCTGGGCGCGGTGACGCCGGTGTTCGGCAAGCGTGATGACAACCCAGAGGGGGTCGATGCATCGGTGTTCGCAGGTATTCAGGCAGGGCTGCGTGCGGACCGGGCGCAGTTCATCGCTGATTTCGCCACGCCGTTCTATGGCTTGAACCAGGGCCAGCAAGTGTCCCAGGGCGTGCTGACGCAAACCCTGAACATCGCGCTGTTGGCCTCGATCAAGGGCACGCTGGATTGCGTGAGCGCGTTTTCCGAGACCGACTTCCGCCCCGACATGGCCAAGATCGAGGTGCCTACCTTGGTTATCCACGGTGACGCGGACCAGATCGTGCCGTTCGAGACCACCGGCAAGAAGGCTGCCGAGTTGATTCGTGGGGCCGAGTTGAAGGTGTATGAAGGCGCGCCGCATGGCTTTGCCGTGACGCATACGCAGCAGTTGAACGAAGACCTGCTGGCGTTCTTGAACCGGTGAAAATCCAGCGGCCGCCTCGCGCCGAGGCCGGCCGCTGCACAAAAGCTGATCAAGGCTAACCTTCACCCACCCACCGCACATCCATCCAAGCCTTGGCCAGGCACGAACCGGCATGCTCCGCAGTTGCGCTTGCCGCCGCCGCACCCAGACGGAGAAGACCATGTCCCAGGACCCCAACGACAAGAGCCGTCGCCAGTTCCTCGCCACCAGCACCGTGCTCGGTGCTGCTGGCGCGCTCTGGTCCGCATTGCCCTTCGCCGGCTCCGCCGGTTCCGCCCATGCATCCACCCAAGGAGGCTCCATGACCGCCGACCTCATCCTGTTCAACGGCAAACTGCACACCGTTGACCGTGAGAAGCCCACCGCCACCGCCGTTGCCATCAAGGACGGCCGCTTCATTGCCGTCGGCAGTGACGCCGACGCCATGGCCCACAAAAGCGCTGCCACGCAGATCATCGACCTCAAGCAGCGTACCGTTATCCCAGGCCTGAACGACTCCCACCTGCACTTGATCCGTGGTGGCCTGAACTACAACCTGGAGCTGCGTTGGGAAGGCGTACCGTCGGTAGCCGACGCCCTGCGCATGCTCAAAGACCAGGCCGCCCGTACCCCAACCCCGCAGTGGGTGCGTGTGGTCGGTGGCTGGAACGAATTCCAGTTCGCTGAAAAGCGCATGCCGACCCTGGAAGAAATCAACCAGGCCGCGCCCGATACCCCGGTGTTCCTGCTGCACCTGTACGACCGCGCACTGCTCAACCGCGCTGCGCTCAAGGCCGTGGGCTACACCAAGGACACGCCGAACCCGCCAGGTGGCGAGATCCAGCGCAACAAATTCGGCGAGCCGACCGGCATGCTCATTGCCCGCCCTAACGCGATGATCCTCTACGCTACCCTGGCCAAGGGGCCGAAGCTGCCGCTGGAATACCAGGTCAACTCGACCCGCCAGTTCATGCGTGAGCTCAACCGCCTGGGCCTGACCAGCGCCATCGACGCCGGGGGTGGCTACCAGAACTTCCCCGACGACTATTCGGTGATCCAGGAGCTGGCTGACAAAGGCCAGTTGACCGTGCGCATCGCCTACAACCTGTTTACCCAGAAGCCCAAGGAAGAACTCGACGACTTCAAGAAGTGGACGTCGAGCGTGAAGCTGCACAGCGGCACGGACTTCCTGCGCCATAACGGCGCGGGCGAGATGCTGGTGTTCTCCGCCGCCGACTTCGAGGACTTCCTTGAGCCGCGGCCGGACTTGCCGCAAACCATGGAAGAAGAGCTGGAGCCGGTGGTGCGCCACCTGGTCGAGCAGCGCTGGCCGTTCCGCCTGCACGCTACTTACAACGAATCGATCACGCGCATGCTCGATGTGTTCGAAAAGGTTAACCGGGACATTCCGTTCAACGGCCTGCCGTGGTTCTTCGACCATGCCGAAACCATCACCCCGGAAAACATCGAGCGCGTGCGTGCCCTGGGCGGGGGCATCGCCATCCAGGACCGCATGGCCTTCCAGGGTGAATACTTCGTCGACCGCTACGGTGCCAAGGCAGCCGAAAAGACACCGCCGATCCAGCGCATGCTCGACATGGGTGTGCCGGTTGGGGCCGGTACCGACGCAACCCGCGTCTCCAGCTACAACCCGTGGACTTCGCTGTATTGGTTGGTCAGCGGCAAGACCGTTGGCGGCATGGCGCTGTACCCGGAAGGCCTGAGCCGCGACACCGCGCTGCAGTTGTTCACTCAGGGCAGCGCCTGGTTCTCCAGCGAGCAGGGCAAGAAAGGCCAGATCAAGGTGGGCCAGCTGGCCGACCTGGCGGCGTTGTCGCTGGACTTCTTCAGTGTCGATGAAGAGGCGATCAAGGGCATCGAGTCGGTGCTGACCCTCGTCGATGGCAAGGTCGTGTACGGCGCCGGCGAGTTCGACAGGCTCGGCCCGCCGCAGGTGCCAGTACTGCCGGAATGGTCGCCGGTGGCCAAGGTGCCGGGGCACTGGCGGGTGGGTACGCCATCGCTGGCCGCAGCGGTGCACCAGTGCAGCGGCCCGTGTGGGGTGCATGCGCACAGCCATGAAAAGGCGCGGCATTCCAGCGTGCCGGTGAACGACTTCCAAGGGTTCTGGGGGGCGCTGGGTTGTTCGTGCTTCGCGTTCTGAGTTGATGTGAAGAAGGGGCCTGCAGAGGCCCCTTTTTTGTGTGTAGATCTTCAGCACTGCGCTGTAACTGTGGGCGCGGATTCACTCGCGATGAGACCAGCACAGATTCAGGCCATGTCGCTGATGGCGAACTCCTCGGCCAGGTGATCGATCAGCGACCGCACCGACGGCAGCAAGCCGCGCCGCGACGGGAAGATCGCATGCACGATGCCGCAGCGCGGGTGCCAGCCCGGCAACAGCTCCACCAGCCGGCCCTCGGCCAGGTCCTCGCGCACGGCTACCCGGGGCAGGTGCGCAATGCCCACACCGGCCACCACGAAATGGCGCAAGGCAAACAGGTCGTCGGTGACCATGCGCGGTGTGTGCGGGATCACGATGCTGTGGCTTTGGTCTTCCCCTTGGAACAGCTCCCACTGGTACTCACGTTGGGCGCTGCCCCAGTGCACGCTGGGCAGCTGGCCGAGCATCTGCGGGTCGAAGCCCTTGGGCAGTTGCTCCCGGTATTGCGGCTGGCCGACCAGGCACTGGGTACTGTTGCTCAGCACCTTCATCACCATGTCGGTGTTTTCCAGCGGCGGAAAGCGCACGCGCAGCGCCACGTCGAAGCCTTCATGCAGCAGGTCGACGCGGCGGTTGGTACTTTCGATGAACAGCTCTACCTGCGGGTACTTGAGCATGTAGCGCGTCAGCATCGGCCCGACCCAGGAGTTGAGCAAGGTGGTCGGGCAGCTGATGCGCACCAGCCCGCGCGGCTCGCTGCGGTTGCGTTCGATGATCTCCGCCGCGCCCTCGGCCTCCACGCGCATGGCCAGGCAACGGTTGTAGTAAGCCTGGCCGATTTCGGTCAGCGAGCAATGCCGGCTGGTGCGGTGCAGCAGGCGTACGCCAAGACGCTCTTCAAGGTCTGCGATACGCCGGCTGAGCTTGGACTTGGGCATGTCCAGCGCGCGACCTGCCGGGGCGAAACCGCCGTGCTCCACTACCTGGGTGAAGTAGTAGAGGGAGTTGAGGTCTTCCAATGATCGTTCTCCGGGTGGAACGGTAAGGGCAGTTTCGCAGTTTAACGGTTTAATCTGTGGGGCTGGCTTAATGGCTTCTAGGCGCCTGTCGATAGGCGTTCAGGGCCTATGAAATCGAGCGCCGCCCGCGCGGCGCTCGATCTCTATGGCGACAAATCACCTAACGGCGAGCGCTCCAAGCCTCAATCCACAACTCAATCCGCATCCGAATCAAACAACCGCTCCAGTTCCACCCGCGCTTCCTTGGCTGTCTGCATCACCTTGGCCCGGTCATCGCGTACCTGCCCTTGGGCTACCAGCACTTCTTCGTCGTGTTGGGTAAACCGGGCGATGCGATCCGCCGCTTGTTCATCACTCAACCCTAACCCCACCAGCGCACGGCGGGTCATCTCCAAGCTCGAATAGAACGTCTCGCGAATCGGCTCGGCGCCTACATCGATCAGCTTGTGCACATGCTGGCGGTTACGCGCGCGGGCCAGCACTTTCAGGTGCGGGTACAGGCGCTTGACCCGCTCCGCCGTGCGGGTGGTGACTTCCGGGTCGTCGGTGGTGATGACGAAGTACTCGGCCTCGCCCACCTTGGCCGCATGCAACACCTCGGCGCGCAAGGGGTCGCCGTAGAACACTGGAGCCTGCTCGAACATGCGGGTCATCTCGATGGCGTCCACCGAGGTTTCCAGGGCGATGAAGGGGATCTTCTGCGCGCGCAGGATGCGCGAGACGATCTGCCCCATGCGGCCCATGCCGACGATGACCACACGCGGGGCGTCGGTCTGGATCTGCTTGTACTGCTCCGGCACTTCACGCTGCGGCTGCGGGCGCTTGAGGGCGCGGGCGCAGCCGAGCATCAGCAGGGGGGTGAGGGCCATCGACAGGGTGATGGTCATCATCAGCAGGTCGTAGGTCTGGGTGTCGAACAAGCCCTGGTCCTTGCCCAGCTTGAACACCACGAAGGCGAACTCGCCACCCGCCGCCAGCACCATCCCCAGGCGTAGGGCGCTGGCGCTGTTGAGGCCACCCGCCAGCCGGCCGACCACGATCAGCAAGGTCAGCTTGACCGCGATCAGCAGCAGGGTCAGGCCCAACAGCACCAGCGGCATTTCCAGCAGCAGGCTCAGGTTGGCGCCCATGCCGACACTGATGAAGAACAGCCCCAGCAGCAGCCCCTTGAACGGTTCGATCTGCGACTCCAGCTCGTGGCGGTACTCCGAGTCGGCCAGCAACAGGCCGGCGAGGAAGGCGCCCAGGGCCATGGAAATGCCGGCCTCTTCCATCAGCCAGGCGGTACCGATCACCACCAGCAGCGCGGTGGCGGTGGAAACCTCCGGCAGGCCGGTACGGGCGACGATGCGAAACACCGGGCGCAGCAGGTAACGGCCGCCGACGATGACCACGGCGATACTGGCGAATACCTTCAGTGCATGTTCGAGGCTGTCACCGTGGCTGGTATCCGGACCGCTGGCGGCCAGCAGCGGGACCAGGGCGATCAGCGGGATGGCCGCGATGTCCTGAAACAGCAGAATGGCGAACGCGAGGCGACCGTGCGGCGCGTTCAGCTGCTTGCTTTCGGCCAGGCTCTGCAGGCCGAGGGCGGTCGATGACAGCGCCAGGCCCAGGCCCAGTACCAGGGCCGCCGGCAATGACTGGGCAAAGCCAAACAGGGCGATGGCGCCGATCACCGCACCGGTCAGCAACACCTGCGCAGCCCCCACGCCGAACACTGACTTGCGCATCAGCCACAAGCGTTTGGGTGACAGCTCCAGGCCGATGATGAACAGCAGCAGAACAACGCCCAGTTCAGAAATGTGCGCGACGCTCTCGGTATCGCGGATCAGCCCCAGCGCCTGCGGGCCGATGGCCACGCCAGCCAGCAGGTAGCCGATCACCGCGCCCAGTTGCAGGCGCTTGGCCAAGGGGACGGCAAGGACGGCGGCGAAGAGGAAGATCACCGCGGTTTGCAGAAGGCTGCCTTCGTGTGGCATTGGCTCGAACTCCATGAGCTGCCGGGGCAGCGTTAGAACAGTGTGGCGGACAATTCTGGAGGTGGAGGGGGTGTTAGACAATCTGCTGACGGCAGGAAAGATTGTCCCGAAAAAAGTGACAGTCAGTGGTGGCCTTCTTGCGGGCAAGCCTGCCCCTGTCAGCTCCCAGGCCGATACTGCAACGCCTCGCCCAGATGCCCCCGGGCAATCGACGCCACGCCCTCCAGGTCCGCCAGCGTGCGCGCCACTTTCAGCAGCCGATGGGCAGCGCGCAACGACAAGTTCAATCGCTCGCAGGCAGTCTCCAGCCAAGCCTGGTCGGCCGCCTCCAGCAGGCAATGGCTGCGCAAACCGTTGAGGTCGAGAAACGCATTGGCGCACCCTTGCCGACGTTGCTGCAGGTCGCGCGCCTCGGCCACCCGCTCGGCGACCGCAGCGCTGGTGTCACCGCTGGGTTGGTTGTTCAGCGTGGTGGTTTCGCGCGCCACGGTCAGGTGCAGGTCAATACGGTCCAGCAGCGGCCCCGACAGCTTGTTGCGATAACGCTGGACCTGGTCGGTGCTGCAGCGGCAGCGGCCGCTCGGGTCGCCGAGGTAGCCGCAAGGGCAGGGGTTCATCGCCGCCACCAGCTGAAAACGCGCCGGGAAGCGCACTTTGTCCCGCGCCCTGGCAATCACGATCTCGCCGGACTCGAGCGGTTCGCGCAGTACCTCCAGCACGCGCCGCTCGAATTCCGGCAACTCATCGAGAAACAGCACACCATGATGAGCCAAGGTGATTTCGCCCGGCTGTGGCCGGCTGCTGCCGCCCACCAGTGCAGGGCCTGAGGCCGAGTGGTGCGGGTGGCGGAAAGGGCGCTGTGGCCAGCTGTTCAGCGGCGCATGGCCGCTGACCGACTGAATGGCTGCCACCTCCAGCGCTTCGCGCTCGTCCAGCGGCGGCAACAGCCCTGGCAAGCGGCTGGCGAGCAAGGTCTTGCCAGTGCCGGGCGGGCCGGTGAACAACAGGTTGTGCGCCCCGGCTGCGGCCAGCAACAAGGCACGCTTGGCCGCCACCTGGCCCTGTACCTCGCTGAGGTCGGGGTAGGGCCGGCTGTTCAATATCAAGCCATTGGCGGCATAGGGCGCTAACGGTACCTGGCCGTTCAGGTGGGCGACCAGTTCCAGCAGGTGCCCGATGGCATACACCACCAGCCCACCTGCAAGGCTGGCTTCTTCGGCGTTTTCGCGTGGTACCACCAATGCCCGACCCGCATCCCTTGCCGCCAGCGCCGCCGGCAACACGCCCTGCACAGGGCGCAGTTGCCCGGACAGCGCCAGCTCGCCCAGGCACTCGATGTCGCAGAGGGTGGCCACCGGGACCTGGCCACTGGCGGCCAGAATGCCCAGGGCAATGGCCAGGTCATAGCGCCCGCCATCCTTGGGCAGGTCGGCGGGCGCCAGGTTCTGGGTGATGCGCCTTGCCGGGTAGTCCAGGCCTGAGTTGACGATGGCACTGCGTACCCGGTCTTTGCTTTCCTTGACCGTGGTTTCGGGCAGGCCGACCAGGGTGAGGTGGGGGAGCCCGTTGGCCAGGTGGGTTTCGACGCTGACCGCCGGTGCCTGCACGCCTACCTGGGCGCGGCTGTGGACGAGGGCAAGTGACATGGACGCTCCGTTGTCGCTGAAAAGGGCCGCTTCCGGCGGCTTGGGCAAGGTTAGCGGGGGGAGTGGCAATCAGCGCAAGAAGTGTGCGTCCTGGTTTTTCAGGTCAGGGATTTCCCCTGGTTTTTCATACAATCTGACAAAAATGGATCCAATAACTTTGCGCAGATCCAGGGTATGGCTTAGTGTTGAAAGGCTACTGCGCTTGCCATGGGATGGCAGCGCCGCTTCCCACAAATGGACTTGAGGTATTGCTCCGTGCAAACGCTCACTCGCACTCGCCAGGCAATCCGAGAATTGGTGCAGGCCAGTGCATTCGTTGAACTCAACCGCTACTTCGACATCCTCGAAGTGCGCTGGCGACAGTCGCCACCCGGCGAGTTTCCTGCCTACCTGGAGGCCGTCGAAGGGCACATGCTGGTCGATTGGGACTGCCAGGGCGACAAGGCCCTGACGCAGGTTCTAAAGGCCTGGATCGACGCCTGCCCCAAGGCCTACCACCCTCAGGTGGTGATGGGCTTGCATTGCTTCAGCCGCGCCTGCGATATCCACGACAGTGCCAATGCCGAGCCCCTCAGTGCCGAGCAGCAGTTGGCGGCCGAGCAGGTTTGCGAGCTCGGCGCCGCGCACCTGTTGCGTGCCATGGGGCGCTCGGCGCAGCCGGTGGCGGCGGCCATCGGCATGCTGCGGCTCAGCGCGCAGTTTGCCGAGCCAGGTTGGTTGTGCGAACTGTTCGACGGCCAGCCGGCACGCTTCAGCCCGAGCGCTCACGCGGATGTGGAGGTGCAGGAGGCTGCGGCGCCGCTGCTGGTGAAGTACGGCCTGCTACCCCTGGCCCAAGTGCCACAGACCTTGCCGGCGTGCCTGGGCAAACGTGCCGTGCATGGGCGAGAAGCCGCGCAGCACTATTGGCTGCAGCATGCGCTGGGTGCTTTCCCCGGCTGTTTTGAAGCGATTCAGGCGCATGCCGTCTACCTGCTGCCCCGTTGGGGCGGCAGTTACGCGGCAATCGACGAATTGGCTGGTGGCACGCTGTGTGAAGGATGGCGAGAGGAGCAGCGCAATGCGCTGCGCTGGCTGGCTATCGAGGACCAGCTCGAACTGCCGCATGCCGGCCAGGTGCAGTCGATCGCTGCCTGGCAGCAGGTGTTCAAGGGGTGGTCGCTGCGTGCGCTCAGGCCTAGGGAGCGCGCTACCTTGCTGGCATGGCGTGGTGCCTTGCGTGGTTGTGCCCTGCAGGACTACACGGGCGCGCTGCGCGATTTTGCTGGCTGTGTAGACCTTTACCCTGACCTGGGCTTTGTCCCGGGTATCGGCCAGCCCTTTCGTAGTTTTGTCTGCCTCATGCTGTTCCACGGCATGGACGATGACCAGCAGGCATTTCGTAGCGCGATCGAGCGGCTGTGCGAGAGCGGTTCGCACCCGGCTGCCTGTGCGCTGCGGGCGGTGGGGCATGCGTTTGGGCGCTGGGGGTTTGCATGTTCGCCTGAGCAGGCACGTATGTGGTCGCAGCGTGCGGTGAAGCGGCAACTTGGCCGCCAGCGGCCGGATTTCGATGTGCTCGAAGTGCCACGTCTGCTCTGGTCTGCCAACCAGCAAGAGGCCGCTTATTTCCTTTATGAACGCTGTGCCGATCTGAGCCTGCCAGAGGCTGCGCTGAGCCTTCATCACCTGCATCGCGGTGCACTGGCCAACACCCCTGGGCACTACCTGGACGCGGATGCGGCCGAATACTGGCTGCTGCGCGCGGTGCAGGCTGGCTGCAAGGTGGCCAAATACACCTTGGCATGCCAGCGTATGCAAAGTGCCGAAGCCTTGAGCGACCGAAGTGCCATGCTGGCAGTGAGGCGGCTATTGAACGATGCGTTGGGCAGTGCGCAGACCGCTGCCGGTGCGCGCCTGCAACTGGGTATTCTGCTGCGGCAGTTTGGCGAGCCGCAGGAGCAGGCCGAGGCCGTCGACTACTTGCTTGGCCTGGTCGAGCACCCGGACGATTGGATTGCCGCCCGTGCCAGCGCAGAGCTGGGGCTGGCCTGGATGCAGGGGCATGGCACACGCAAGCAAAGCCGCTTCGCGGCCATCGAGTGGATCAACCGCGCAGTGGCGTTGCAGCCGGCGGACAACGACATCGAGCATATCCAGGCCGAGATACTCAACTCGCACAACCGGGTGAAAACGCTGTTCACCTTGTGCGGTGCCGCTTTGTTTCGGGGGACGCTGCATGCCAGCGAGTTGCCGCCTAAATCGGGCAACCCGGGCGAAGGGCGATTGCAGGCATCGGCCTGAACCTTATGCCTGAGGTGGCGCCATCCGTGCTTCCAGCTCGGCGACCTGTTTCTCCAGGGCTTCCAGGCGAGCGCGGGTGCGGGCGAGGACGACCATCTGGCTGTCGAATTCTTCGCGGCTGACCAGGTCCAGCTTGCTGAAGGCGCCCTGCATCAGCACCTTGAACTGGCTTTCGAGTTCGGCGCGAGGCTGGGCGGTATCGCTGCTGAAAAGGCGCGAGGCCTGGTCGCTCAGGGCGTCGAGGAGGGCTTTGGGCGCGAGCATGTTCGGCTGTCCACTGAATCTGAAAAATGACCCGCAGTGTAGCACGCAGCAAAACACTGTTTTGAGGGCAGGAGCGGGTGAGCCTTGCACATTTTTCGAGCAAGACGCCAACGGGTAGCGCACCGAAATCGTGCATCTTTTTGATGCTGGCGACTGGCCAACGCCGACGCTTTCAAGCAACTCACTGTTTTCTGGCGGTTTAGTGGAACTGGCAAGGTTTCTGCAAAGACCTGTACGAGCCATGCACTGATGCAGTTCCTTGTGACCAGGCAGTGCGCACGCGGAGCCGGATGCCGACGACGCGTTACAAAGCCAACCGCTGCGCTTAGACTTGAGACGGGTTTGTTTTCCTGGGGCAAGTCCACCAAATCGGGAGAGAGTTTCATGAAGCTAGTCACAGCCATCATCAAGCCGTTCAAGCTGGACGACGTGCGCGAGTCGCTGTCGGAAATCGGCGTGCAGGGCATCACCGTCACTGAAGTCAAAGGCTTCGGTCGGCAGAAGGGCCACACCGAGTTGTATCGCGGTGCTGAATATGTGGTCGACTTCCTGCCCAAGGTGAAGATCGACGTCGCCATCGACGACAAGGACCTTGATCGGGTGATCGAAGCCATCACCAAGGCTGCCAACACCGGCAAGATCGGTGACGGCAAGATCTTTGTGGTGAATCTGGAGCAGGCGATCCGCATCCGTACCGGCGAAACCGATACCGACGCGATCTAAGTAACAAAAAAAGCCTCACCAAACCCAACGCCCCAGGAGAAAACAACATGACTCTGCGTAAGATCGCAGGGCTAGGAGCCCTATTGTCCCTCGTAATGCCCGGGCTTGCCCTGGCAGAGGAAGCTTCCCCAGCGCTGAACTCCGGCGACACTGCCTGGATGTTGACCGCAACGGCGCTGGTGCTGTTCATGACCATCCCGGGCCTGGCCCTGTTCTATGGCGGTATGGTGCGTTCCAAGAACGTGCTCTCGGTGATGATGCAGTGCTTCGCGATCACCGGTCTGATGAGCATTCTCTGGGTCGTCTACGGCTACAGCATGGCCTTCGATACCACGGGTATGGAAAAGGGCGTGCTCAACTTCAATTCCTTCGTCGGTGGCTTCTCCAAGGCGTTTCTCAGCGGTGTCACCCCCGACAGCCTCACTTCGGCCACCGCGCTGTTCCCTGAGGCGGTGTTCATCACCTTCCAGATGACCTTCGCCATCATTACCCCGGCGCTGATCGTCGGTGCCTTCGCCGAGCGCATGAAGTTCTCCGCGATGCTGGTGTTCATGGGCATCTGGTTCACCCTGGTGTATGCGCCGATCGCGCACATGGTCTGGAGCGGTGATGGCGCGCTGATGTGGGACTGGGGCGTGCTGGACTTCGCTGGCGGCACCGTGGTGCACATCAACGCCGGTATCGCGGGCCTGGTGTGCTGCCTGGTACTGGGCAAGCGCAAGGGCTACCCGACCACGCCGATGGCCCCGCACAACCTGGGCTACACCCTGATGGGCGCGGCAATGCTGTGGATCGGTTGGTTCGGCTTCAACGCCGGTTCCGCCGCCGCTGCCAACGGCACTGCCGGCATGGCCATGCTGGTGACCCAGATCGCCACCGCTGCTGCGGCGCTGGGCTGGATGTTCGCCGAGTGGATCGGCCACGGCAAACCGAGTGCCCTGGGCATCGCCTCGGGTGTGGTCGCCGGCCTGGTCGCCATCACCCCGGCTGCCGGTACCGTGGGCCCGATGGGCGCCCTGGTGATTGGCCTGGCGTCTGGCGTGATCTGCTACTTCTGCGCCACCACCCTCAAGCGCAAGCTGGGCTATGACGACTCGCTGGACGCCTTCGGCGTGCACGGCATCGGCGGTATCGTCGGCGCCATCCTGACCGGTGTGTTCGCAGCTCCAGCCCTGGGCGGTTTCGGCGCTGTGACCGATATCGGCATGCAGGTCTGGATCCAGGCCAAGGGCGTGATTTTCACCGTGGTCTACACCGCCATCGTTACCTACGTGATTCTCAAGGTACTGGACGTGGTGATGGGGCTGCGGGTCAACGAAGAAGAAGAGTCGGTCGGCCTCGACCTGGCTCAGCACAACGAACGCGGCTACAACCTGTAACTGCGACGCTGGAAAATCTTGCCCGGTTCGCCGGGCATTTTTTCGCCTGATTTTTGCCTTTTCCCGCACAGCAAACGGTTTATCCGCCACGTTCGCGACGCAGGCGGAAAACTTACAAGATGATGGGCGTTTATGGCGCTTTGCTTTTTCTACGGGCGCGCTAGAATGCGCGCCGAAGGGTGTTGGACAAGCAGTCCGCAGGCGCCCCCAGCCTTTGCTAGGCTTGCCATTAGCGCGTGGCCAGCAGATGGCTCAAGGATTTCGTCAGGCCCTGCCAGGAGCAGGGCCTGCAGGGTACAAACCCTCCCATCAGGAGGTGCATGCCCAAGGCAGTGGCCAACCCACGGCCAGTTGAATTTTCACTGGTGGCTGCCGGTCTACGGCTGCACTGGTCTATAACTAACCTGCTTTTCGCAAGTCATGAGGTAGAACATGAGCGACGATGATCTGGAAAACGACGACCTCGAAGTAGGCGATGATGATGAGGCTGATGAGGGTCTGGAAGCTGCGGCTGATGACGTAGCGGAAGACTCCGGCGAAGACGATAGCCCCGCGCCCACTGCCAAAGGCAAGTCCAAGGCCGCTGTCTCGGTAGACGAGATGCCGAGCTTGGAAGCCAAGCAGAAGGAGCGTGATGCCCTGGCCAAAGCGATGGAAGAATTCCTTTCGCGCGGTGGCAAGGTGCAGGAAGTGGAGGCCAACGTGGTCGCCGATCCGCCCAAGAAGCCGGACAACAAATACGGCAGCCGCCCTATCTGAGTGGTTGCATGCAAAAAAGCCCGCCGTCGCTGCGGGCTTTTTTGTGCGCCATGAATGCGGTCTTATAGGAGCGGCCTTGCCGGGGCGCCGGACCGGTCGGAACGGGTCGCGGAGCGGCCCCCAGGTTCTGTGGCGCAGCAAAAATCGCCGGGGCCGCTACGCAGCCCTTTCGCGACGCAAGGCCGCTCCTACGCAGGTCTGTGCGGCGTTGGGAAGGTATCGGCTGTCAGCGCCAGCGTGCTATCACTTCAGGCAGTTGCGAGAGGCGCTGAATCTCTGCATCCGGCGCCCGCTCTCCGGCCCAGGGCTTGCCTTGCGGGTTGAACCACACGGCACGCAACCCGGCACGCTGGGCGCCGGCGATGTCGTCGCCAGGGTGGTCACCCACATGCACCGCCGCGCCGGCCTCGACCTCGCCACGTTTCAGCGCCTCGAGGAACGGCGCCGGGTCCGGCTTGCCGATCCCTAGGTCCTCGGCGCACAGGGCGAAGCGGAAGTAGTCCGCCAGGCCCAGGCGGCTCACATCGGCATTGCCGTTGGTGACCACGCCCAGGGTGTATTGATGGCGCAGGATTTCCAGCACAGGCTGCACCTCAGGGAAAATTTCCACCTGATGCCGGGCATGCAGGAACACTTCAAAGCCTTCGTTGGCAAGCGCCTGGGCGTGCTTTTCGCTGTAACCGACCTCTTCCAAGGCATGGCATAGCACCCGCCTACGCAAGGCGCTGATACGGTGCTTGAGGCCCGGTTCGGCCTGCACCAGGCGCTCGCGGAGGGTGAACAGGTGCTCGACCGGTACGCCGCCCAGGATCGGTGCGTTGGCTTCGAGCCAGTCGCGCAGGACGACTTCAGCGCTGGCAATGACCGGCGCGGTGTCCCACAAGGTGTCATCGAGGTCGAAGGTGATCAGCTTGATGCTCATGAGTCTGTGCCTTTGCTGCGTTTGGCCCGAGGGTGGGCGCTGTCGTACACCGCGGCCAGGTGCTGGAAGTCCAGGTGGGTGTAGATCTGCGTGGTGCTGATGTCGGCATGGCCGAGCATCTCCTGCACCGCTCGCAGGTCCTGGGACGATTCCAGCACATGGCTGGCGAAGGAATGGCGAAGCATGTGCGGGTGCAGGTGCTGGCCCAGCTCGCGCTCGCCGGCCGCCTTCACACGCATCTGGATGGCCCGCGGGCTCAGGCGATTGCCCTGGCGGGTAATGAACACGGCGCTGTCGCGCGGGCCGCCGATGCCGCGCAGGCGCAACCAGGCCTGCAGCGCCTCGCGTGCCTTGCGCCCGACCGGCAGCACGCGTGCCTTGCCGCCCTTGCCAAGCACCTGCACCAGCCCGGCGGCGAGGTCGAGGTATTCGAGGTCCAGGCCGGTCAGCTCGGACAGGCGCAGGCCTGATGAATAGAACAGTTCGAGGATGGCCTGGTCGCGCCGGGCAATGAAGTCGTCGTCGACACCGCCGTCGAGCAGTTGCAGGGCACGGTCGGTATCCAGCGTCTTGGGCAGGCGCCGTTCGCCTTTGGGCGCAGACAGGCCGTTGGCCGGGTCGTGCTGGCACAGCCCTTCACGGTTCAGGTAACGGTACAGCCCGCGTACCGCTGAAAGCAGGCGCGCCAGGCTGCGCGAGGACTGCCCCTGATGGTGCTGACGGGCGATCAGTTGGCGCAATTGCTGGATTTGCAACGCTTGCCAGCCGGCAATGCCGTGTTCGTTGCAATACGCGACGACCTTGTCGAGGTCGCGGCGATAGGCCAGCAGGGTGTGTTCGGACACCTGGCGCTCATTGCGCAGGTGTGCGCAATAAGCTTCCAGCTGGCGGTCCATCAGCGCACCTGGCGCAGGGTCTGGGTCACGCGTGGGACGACGCGGCCGAGCACTTCGGCAATGTAGCCGAGGAACAGCGTGCCGACGCTGCTCTTGTAGTGCTGCGGGTCGCGGCTGCCGATTGCCAGTACACCGTGCAGCCCTTGATATTCGAGTGCTGCAACAGCACTGGAGCCGACCTCGCGTCGCTCTTCTTCACCAAACAGGAAGGCCAGTTCGTGTTCGCGCAGGTTGCCGCTGACGGTCTTGCCGCCCCCCAGCAGGCCACCGATGGCCTGGTGTGCCTCGGCATTGCTGACCCAGCGGCCGACCGGTGCGACGTTATCGCCGAACAAGATCAGGCTGACGAAGGGCACCTGAAACTCCTGGCGCAGGCTGTCTTCGACCGCCATCACCACTTCTTCCAGGCTGCCGGCATCGAGCAGGTCGAGGATCAGCCGGCGGGTCTTGTCGAACAGCCGGTCGTTGTCACGCGCCACGTCCATCAGTTGCGACAGGCGATGGCGCATCTCGATGTTGCGATCGCGCAGCAGCTTGAGCTGACGCTCCACCAGCGACACGCTGTCGCCGCGCTGGTGGGGGATGCGCTGCTCGACCAGCAACTCGTCGTGTTCGGCGAAGAAGGTCGGGTGGGCACGCAGGTACGCGACCACCGCCTCGGCATCGAGGTCACTGGATTGCTGGGGTACAACCTTGGGCTGATCGGTCATGGCGGTTACTCACTTAGAGACGAACCTGTCCTTCGTAGACGCGTACGGCCGGGCCGGTCATCAGCACGGGCTTGCCGGGGCCGGCCCATTCGATGTGCAGGCGGCCACCCGGCAGGTCAAGGCTTACCGGTGAGTCCATCCAGCCCTGGCTGATAGCCGCCACGGCCGCGGCGCAGGCGCCGGTGCCGCAGGCCTGGGTTTCGCCCGCGCCGCGTTCCCAGACCCGCAGGTTGGCACGGTGACGGTCGATGACCTGGATGAAGCCAGCGTTGACCCGCTGCGGGAAGCGCGGATGGTTTTCGATCTTCGGGCCCAGTGCGTGCACGGGCGCAGTATGTACGTCATCGACACGCAGCACGGCATGTGGGTTGCCCATGGACACTGCGGCGATCGAATAGACCTCGCCGTCGACTTCCAGTGGGTAACTCAATGCCTGCTCGTCGGCGACGAAGGGGATTTCGGCCGGCACCAGGCGCGGAGGGCCCATGTCGACACTCACCTGGCCGTCGTTCTGCACGTCCAGCTCGATGATGCCGCTTTTGGTTTCCACGCGGATGCGTTTTTTCGCGGTCAGGCGTTTGTCCAGCACGAAGCGGGCGAAGCAGCGCGCGCCGTTGCCGCACTGCTCGACCTCGGAGCCGTCGGCGTTGAAAATCCGGTAGCGGAAGTCCACTTCCGGATTGTTCGGCGCCTCGACGATCAGCAACTGGTCGAAACCGATGCCGGTATGGCGGTCGCCCCATTGCTTGGCATGCTTGGGCTGGATATGTGCGTGCTGGCTGACCAGGTCGAGGACCATGAAGTCATTGCCCAGCCCATGCATCTTGGTGAAACGCAGCAGCATGGGCTCACTCCGGCAGCAGGCTTTCGCCAGCATACAGTTCGGCGATGGTCTCGCGGCGGCGCACTTCGAATGCCTGGTCGCCGTCGACCAGGATTTCGGCGCAGCGGCCACGGGTGTTGTAGTTCGAGCTCATGACAAAACCATAGGCGCCAGCAGACTGCACGGCCAGCAGATCGCCTTCTGCCAGGTTCAGCTCGCGGTCCTTGGCGATGAAGTCGCCGGTTTCGCAGATCGGCCCGACCAGGTCATAGGCGCGGCCCTGGCCTTCGCGTGGGGTAACCGCGCTGACGCCCATCCAGGCCTGGTACAGGGCCGGGCGGATCAGGTCGTTCATCGCCGCATCGATAATGGCGAAGTCCTTGTGTTCGGTGTGCTTGAGGTACTCGACACGGGTCAGCAGGACACCGGCGTTGGCCACGATGTAGCGGCCTGGCTCGAATACCAGGGCCAGGTCGCGGTCGCCGACGCGCTCGCGGATGGCCTTGATGTAGTCGGCCACCAAAGGCGGCTCTTCATCGCGGTAGCGCACGCCCACGCCGCCACCCAGGTCCAGGTGGCGCAGGTGGATGCCGCAGTCGGCGAGGCGGTCGACCAGGTCCAGCAGGCGGTCGAGGGCATCGAGGAACGGTTCGACGGTGGTCAACTGCGAGCCGATGTGGCAGTCGACACCGACCACGTCCAGGTTCGGCAGCTGCGCGGCGCGCACGTAGATGGCTTCGGCGTCAGCGATGGCGATGCCGAACTTGTTTTCTTTGAGGCCGGTGGAGATGTACGGGTGGGTACCGGCATCGACGTCCGGGTTGACCCGCAGCGAGACCGGGGCGACTTTGCCCATCTCGGCAGCCACCACCTGCAGGCGCTCAAGCTCGTCGGTGGACTCGACGTTGAAGCAGTGCACGCCGACTTCGAGGGCGCGGCGCATGTCTTCGCGGGTTTTGCCGACACCCGAGAACACCACGCGATCCGCGCGCCCGCCAGCGGCCAGTACGCGCTCCAGTTCACCGCCGGAGACGATGTCGAAGCCTGCGCCCAGGCGCGCCAGGACGTTCAGCACGCCCAAGTTGGAGTTGGCCTTGACGGCAAAGCAGACCAGGCTGGAAATGCCGTCCAGCGCGTCGGCATAGCTGCGGTACTGGGCCTCGATGTGGGCGCGCGAGTACACGTAGGTGGGGGTGCCGAAGCGTTCGGCGATGGCCGACAGGGCCACGCCTTCCGCGAACAGTTCACCGTCGCGGTAGTTGAAAGCGTTCATCTGATTTCCTTACTGCGCTGGCGACTGCTCGGGCTCGGATTGCAGCTCGGGCTGCTGTTCTTGCGTCTGGGCCGGCTTGGCTTTGGGCTGGTGCTGGTGCGATTTGCGGGTGTCCTTGCCGTCCTTGCCGTCTTCCGGCAGGTACAGGGGGCCTTTCTGGCCACAGGCAGAAACGAGGCAGGCAACAGCGACCAGCGCCGCGAGGGAGGAAATCAGGCGCTTCATTGGGTGAAATCCTTTGAAATATGCAGTATTGCGCCCGAGTATACCGAGCGACCGGCGGATTGCCTATGCAAGGGCCGGTCCGCCGGGCGGGCTATTCTTGCTGCCTTCAATGGCTAATCTTTGCATTCAGCGCCAAGCGCCCGTATCTTGCCCGGCTTGCCTGTCACGCAGCCAATTTCGAGGTTCCTGCAATGAGTTTGAGCGAAGCGCGTTTCCATGATCTGGTCGACGCGACCCAACAGGCGCTGGAAGACCTGTTCGACGACAGCGACTTGGACCTGGACATGGAAAACTCCGCCGGCGTCCTGACCATCAAGTTCGACAACGGCAGCCAGCTGATCTTCAGCCGTCAGGAGCCGCTGCGCCAGTTGTGGCTGGCTGCCAAGTCCGGTGGTTTCCACTTCGACTACGATGAAGAGAGCAAGAAGTGGACCTGCGAGAAGACCGACGAGCTGCTCGGCGAGATGCTTGTACGCCTCGTCGGGGAGTGCGCCGGCGTTGAGCTGGACTTCGACGAGATCTGAGATGAGTGAGCAGCCGCGGCCGCCCAAGCCGCTTTACAGCAATGTCAGCACCGCCGTGAAATCGCCGTGCATCAGTGTCTGCCGCCTTGACGAGCAGCGCGTCTGCACCGGCTGTCATCGCCATGTGGAGCACATCCGCGAATGGCGCTCTGCAGATGACCAGCGGCGCCGGCAGATCTGCCAGGAAGCCGAGGCCTTGCGCGCGCGGGCTTGAGTATTTGTCCGGCTGTGGTAGTGTCGGGTTATGCGTCGGTGACGCCAAAGCATTCACAAACCCCGCCCTTGGGCGGGGTTTTGCTTTATTTGCCCACAGAAAACCGCCTGTTCAATGGAGTCTGACTGGATCATGAGCACCAAGCCTTCCCTCACCCTCACCCGATTGGACGTACAACGTCTGGAGCGTCTGATCGACAGCCTCGACGAAAGTACGCCGGGTGTGCTCGCCCTGCAGGACGAGCTGGACCGCGCTGAGAAGGTTGTCGGTCATGAGGAAGTACCGGCCGGCGTGGTGACCATGAACTCGCGCGTGCACTGCCGTGAAGAGGCCAGTGGCAAGGATTACCACCTGACCCTGGTGTATCCAAAGGATGCCGGCGGCGAAGGCAAGGTCTCGATCCTGGCGCCAATTGGTTGCGCATTGCTGGGCCTGACGGTGGGCGAGCAGATCGACTGGCCGGCGCCCGGCGGCAAGACGCTGAAATTGAAGCTGGTGGCGGTTGAGTACCAGCCGGAAGCGGCGGGTGATTTCGACCTGTGAGCCTTTGGGGGCGCAAAGCGCCCCCTACTATTCAGAAACCCATCGCCTGCACCTGCTCCAACCCCTCGTTCAACGCCTGCTCCAGCTCCCGCTTGTAGCGCAGATACAATACGGTCGCCCCCAGCTCGTCCCCCAGTAGCTCGGACAAATCCAGGTCGGTGATGTAGCAGCGGTAATGCCCGGCATTGCGCCGTTGGCCGATGATCTGCCGCGCGACCACTGCGTACAGCTGGTCACCATGATCCAGTTCGGAAAACTCCTGTTGGTCACAGTACAAGGTGACCTGCACGGCGCCCGCTGCCCCGGCCTGAATGATGGCCTGGACCTCATAGAAAGGCTGGTCGCTGCCGTCCACCGGCGCCAGGCGCGGCTCGATGCTGCGGGCCTTGCCTGTGCCTGAAGGCAGCAACTGCCCATAGCGGATATCCAGCGAAGCCGCCCCCAGGCTGTCGAGCGGCAGTTGCGCATCGCGGCGCATCAGCACAGAGCGCAAAAAGCGTTGCAGCGGCAGCAGCAAGTGGGCTTCATCCTGCAGTGGCAAGCGTTGCTGCCACAACGCGTTGTACTCATCCAGCACATACAGGTCGGCCCAGTCACCCAACAGGCGATAGAACACCTGGATGCAAGCGGGCCGGCCGCGCTCCAGTACCAGTGGCAGGTCGTGGTCCTGCAGGGCATTGGCGTCCAGGTGCAGTGGGCTGTAGACGCTGCGCTCTTCGCTCAGGCAGTCCAGCACGGCCTCATGGTCGCCCAGGGTCGCCAGGCTGACCTGGCCGGGCAGAAGCTCCAGCACGTGGGTGTGCTGGGCCACCTGCAGCACGTAGCGGTGCTTGGCACCCTGGTCGAGCAGCCGTTGCACCGTGGCGAAAATGTCCTCGACCCGCTGTTCGATGGCCTGCGCGCGGTTGTGGCAGAAGCAGCGCACCCGCAGCCGTGGGCGATGGCCACGCTGGCCGAGGCTGTTGAGGTAGTCGCGCAGGCAGCGCAGCAGCGCGTGCTCACCGTCGTAGCGCTGCACCAGCACCTCGCTCCAGCTGTTGAGGGTGACCTGGTCGAGCGTCAGCACCAGGTTTTCGCGCACGCCGGCGTAGCTCAACGAGTCGGTGCGCTCGGTGGTCATCAGGATGTTCAGGTCGCGGTGGTGGCGCAGTGGGTCGACGCCGACGTTGACCAGCAACAGGATGTCGTCGGCCACGCTGGGCTGCAGCAGGCGGACCTCGCTGACGGTGGGCAGCGGCAGGTCGATGGCCTGCTGCAGGCTGCCCAGCAGGTTGAACAGTTCGAGCTCCCTGAGATCGCTGGCACCAGGGTGCAGGGCGAAGCGCGTGCTGCTGTCGATCACGCCATTGCGATGGGCCCAGGTCAGTAGTTCGAGCAGTTCGCGGCAGCGTTTGATCGGGCTGAAGTGCTCCACTTCGTGGGTGCTCAGGTTGCCTGTGTACAGTTCCCAGTGATGGCTGCCGGGCTCCTTGCGATTGGGGGCCTGGACCAGGGTGAGGGTGCCCTCGGCCAGGTCCGGGGCAATCCCCGGGTTGATCACCTCGGTCTTGCCGGCTCGGCGTTCGAAGGCGGCATACAGGCGCCGCCCCAGCACATTCAGGTCACGCTGGTCGGCGCGGCTGCTGGCGTTGCGGGTCTGGGCGAACTGGCTGAGGAAGCGGTAGCTGTGGTTCAGTTCGGCCACCAGTTCGCGGCGCTCGACGGCCACCTGGCCGACTTTCCATTGGCTGCGGCTATCGAGCAGGGCCAGTTGGCGCTCGTCCCAGCCCCATTCGTCTGCCAGGCGCTGCAGCAGTTGGCGCTGCCAACCGTTGCCGCGCACCTGGTCGCTGAGTTTCTTGTTCACCTTCAGGTACAGGCTGCGCCTTACCCGTTCGAGGCGTACCGGCTCGCCGCGTTGGTGCAGGTACTGCTCGATGCGCCGGTAGACCATCACGTAGGGGTCCAGCGCGTCGAGGTCGAGCTGGTTGGCGAACACCGCTTGCTTGTAGTCCAGGCTCAGGCAGCGTACGGCGGGGTGCTCACTGGCGTAGGCTTCGGTCAACAGCAGCTTGAGCAGCGATTTGTAAGGCGAGTCGATGCCCTTGAACAGCTGCCACAGCCCAGCACCGACGAACTCGCCGGGCGGGATATGCGCCAAGTTGCCAAGGTCGAGCACGTCCTGGCTGCGGATGAAGCGCTTGCTGAGCAAGGTCTGGGTGTAGGCCCTGTAGTTGTGCTCTTCATACACCGGCACCAGCCACCACAGGGGCGTACGCCCGGCCAGCCAGATGGCGGTGCGATAGAACTCGTCGAGCAGCAGGTAATGCTGGGTGGTGCCACAGTCGTCGGAGCCGAGCTGGCCATCCCGCTCGCCTTGAGCAAAGCCTTGTGGGTCGATCAAAAAGAAGTGTGCCTCGGCCCCCAGGCCGGCGGCCCAGGTTTCCAGCAACTGGCATTTGCGCCGAAGCTCGTCCAGCTGGCTGTCGCCCAGGTCAGGCGCGTGGCAGACCCAGAAGTCCATGTCGCTCAGTTCGGCCTGGGCCAGGGAGCCAAGGCTGCCCATCAGGAACAGCCCATGGATCGGGCGCGGTGCGTGCCCCTGGCGAGCCTTGTAGGCAAACGAGCGTGCCAGGCGCTGGGCTTCGGCGACCCGTTCTGCGCCAGGCTCGAAGCCGGCCACCCCGGCAGGGGTGCTGCCCGAGACATAGCCGGGCAGCAGCGGGTGATTGACGTGGAACAGCAGCGGCAACAACGTCAGTACCTGCTGCTGGCGCGTCGACAGCCCCTCCCTCGCACGCTGCAAACGGCCTTGATTGAGCTGCAGGAACCGCGCCCGTAATGTCGCCAGGACCTTGCGGTCGATGCCTTCGTCCAGGTCGGGGCGGATTTCGTGGGGGTGGTTCATTGCACACTCGGGGCAGGCCAGTGGGGCTGCGGCGAGTTTAGCCTGAGTGACGCACTCGGATAAGCGCTAAATGGATTGTTGACGCCATTTTTCAAGCGCCGGTATGCCTTGTGCCGGCCAGGCAGCTCCAGCTTTTGCCACGCTTGGGGCATGATGTGAGGCATGAGCGTAGTCGCGCTGATTTAGAGGTGTTTCCCGATGCGTGTATGGATCGATGCTGACGCCTGCCCCAAGCCGGCCAAGGACTTGATCGTCAAGTTTGCCCTCAAGCGCAAACTCGAGGTGGTGATGGTGGCGGGCCAGGCGCAAAGCAAGCCGGCCTTTGCCTGTGTGCGGCTGATCGTGGTGCCCAGCGGCATGGATGCGGCTGATGATTACCTGGTCGACAACGCCGCGCCTGGCGAACTGGTGATCTGCAGCGACGTGCCGCTGGCCGATCGGCTGGTCAAGAAAGGCGTGGCGGCGCTGGACCCACGGGGGCGTGAGTTTGACGAGCGCAACATGGGTGATCGGCTGGCGGCGCGCAACCTGTTCACCGAATTGCGCGAGCAGGGGCAGGTTGGAGGCGGGCAGGCGCCTTATGGCGAGCGGGAGAAACAGGCGTTCGCCAATGCACTGGACCGCATCATCGCGCGCTTGTCCAAGGGCCCCTGACGCGCGAGCGCGGGTTTTGGTTTTTGTAGGAGCGGCAAGGCCGGGGCGCCGGACCGGTCGGAAAGGGGCGCGGAGCGGCCCCCTACGTTCTTGCTGGCACCCGAAAACCCGGGGCCGCTCCGCGCCCCTTTCGCGACGCAAGGCCGCTCCTACAAAGAGGGTGCAGGCCGGGGTTACTGGTCGTTCTCGTGGGTCAGTTCCAGCACGCGATCCACCAGCTTGTAGATCCCGCCCGCCGCCTCGCTGATCGACTTCGCCACCATGTATGCCGGGGTCGTCACCAGCTTGCGCTGGGTGTCTTCGACGATATCGTGCACATCGCATTCTTCATGCTTGCCGCCCATTTTTTCCACTGCTGCAGCGGTACCGGCATCGTTGCCGATGGTGCAGACCACACCCGGGCCATAGATTTTCGCTGCCAGCGCTGGCGAGATGCAGATCAGCCCGACCGGCTTGCAGGCGTCGGCGAAGGCTTCGGCCAGGGCCAGCACGTCCGGGTTGACGCTGCAGTTGGCGCCCTCGACGGCAAAGTTGGACAGGTTTTTTGCCGCGCCAAAACCACCGGGCACGATCAGTGCGTCGAAGTCTTCGGCATTGGCTTCGCGGATGTCCTTGACCTCACCGCGGGCGATACGTGCCGACTCCACCAGTACATTGCGCGACTCGGGCATTGGCTCGCCGCTCAGGTGATCGATCACATGCATCTGCGCGATGTTCGGCGCAAAGCACTGCACCTGCGCCCCGCGCTGGTCGAGGCGCAGCAGGGTGATCACGCTTTCGTGGATTTCGGCACCGTCATACACGCCACAGCCTGAAAGAATCACCGCTACTTTTTTTGTCATGCTCATTACTCCAGTGTCGAGGCGCTAAATGTCCTCTAGTTTGGCAGATGTAGCCATAGGGGTTCCCGCAGTTGCGGCCTAATCTTGGTGGATAACGCCTGAGGTCGTTGCCATGGACCTGATACTGCTGGCCGTGCCGTTCTTCTTCGTATTGATTGCCGCCGAGCTGGTGGCCGACCGCGTGCGCGGCCAGCGCAATTTCACCTTGGCCGACTCGATCAACAGCCTGAGTACGGGCGCCTTGTCGACCAGTACCGGCCTGCTGACCAAAGGTGTAGGGCTGGTGACCTATGCCCTGGCCTGGGAGCACCTGGCGTTGTTGCGCCTGCCGCAACAGGCATGGTGGGTGTGGGTGCTGGCCTTTGTGCTTTACGACTTCTGCTACTACTGGCTGCACCGCCTGGGGCATGAGCGCAACGTGCTGTGGGCAGCTCATTCGGTGCACCACCAGAGCGAGGAGTACAACCTCACCACGGCGCTGCGCCAGACCAGCAGCGGGTTCATCTTTGCGTGGGTCTTCTACCTGCCGTTGGCGCTGGTCGGCGTGCCGCCGCTGGTGTTCATCACCGTGGCGTCGCTGAACCTGCTGTACCAGTTCTGGGTGCATACCCGGCACATTCCCAAGCTGGGCTGGCTCGAGTGGATACTGATCACGCCATCCAACCATCGCGTCCACCATGCGCAAAATCCTGTTTACTTGGATCGCAATTACGGCGGCGTGTTCATTCTCTGGGACCGCCTGTTCGGCACGTTCAAGGAAGAGGACCCGGACGAGCCGGTGGTATTCGGGGTGACCACGCCACTGGCCAGCTGGAACCCGTTGTGGGCCAACCTGCAGTTCTACGCCCAGCTGTGGAGCGATGCCCGGCGTACCCAGCGCGTGTGGGACAAGCTGCGGATCTGGTTCATGCCCACGGGCTGGCGCCCGGCCGATGTCGCGGCGCGCTATCCGCAGGCCAAGCCGGACCTGGCGCTGTTTCGCAAGTTCGAGGTAGCCCTGGGGCGGGCGCAGCAGGCTTACGTAGCGGTGCAGTTCGTCGTCTACGTGGCCGTGGGCAGCTACTTGATGGAAGTGGCAGAGCGCGTGCCGGGCGCCGCCCTGGTGCTGGGCTGGTCGGTCATGGCCGTGGGCCTGTTCGTGCTTGGCACGCTGCTTGAGAATCGGCCGTGGGCCAGGCGCCTGGAGTGGCTGCGGTTGCTGTCGAATGCGCCAGCGCTGTACTTGGCTGGCGCACTGGGTTTAGCGGTGATCACGCCGCTGGGGTGGTTCCTGCTCCTGGTCTACAGCCTGCTCAGCGTCTGCGGCTTGGCCCAGTGCGGCCGCCTTGCGCTCGGCGCGCATGGTGCGAAAGCGCCGGCGCAGCCAGAGCAGGGCGCCAAGCAACAGCAGGCCGCCGAGCACCCATAGCTCGTATCGCTTCACATTACCCAGCAGGCCTTCGAGGATAGCGCCGAAGTGATAGGCCGCAGTACCCAGGGCCAACGCCCAGATGGCGGCGCCGAGGCCGTTGAGCAGCAGGTAGCGGCGCGGCGGATAGCCCGACAGGCCAATGGCCACCGGCATCACCGTGCGCAGGCCATAGACGAAGCGAAAACTCAGCACCCAGATATCGGGGTGGCGGCGAATGTGGTCCAGCGCCCGATCACCCATGGCCTGCCAGCGCGGCTTGCGTGCCAGGATCTTGCGCCCATGGCGACGGCCCATGAAGTACCACAGTTGGTCGCCAGCATAGCTGCCCAGGAAGGCCACCAGGCACACCAGCTTGATGTCCATGTAGCCGCGGAACGCAAGAAAACCCGCAAGCACCAGGATGGTCTCGCCTTCAAAGAAGGTGCCTAGAAAAAGGGCGAAGTAGCCGAAATCCTGCAGGAATTGTTGAAGCATTTTCTGAGGTGCTGGCGAAATGAACGCGCAGCCTACCCCTTCGCGCGCGTGGATGAAAGTGTCCAAATGTGTCTCGACGTGAACATTTCCTACAAGGACAATGCCTTCGGCCACAAGTCGCAGGCTTGCCAGTGGGTGTAACACAGGCGTCATAATGGCCGCTTATCGTCCCGCTCAATTGATGATAGGGCGTTAACGTCCTCCAGGAACGTCCAGATGAATAATGAAGTGCTCACCCCTGTCGCGATCAAGGACGCCCAGGCCGTCCCCGAAGAGATGGTGCAGACCCCGCCAGACCTGCCGCCGGCGCCAGAGCCCGAGCCAGAACCTGCGCCGGTGGTCGAGGCTGCGGCACCGGCCCCTGCGCCGGCACCGGCGATCGCCGTCCCCGGCCTTGACGACAGCAGCCTGTACATTCATCGCGAGCTGTCGCAGCTGCAGTTCAACATTCGGGTACTGGAGCAGGCGCTGGACGAGAGCTACCCGCTGCTCGAACGCCTGAAATTCCTGCTGATCTTCTCCAGCAACCTCGACGAGTTCTTCGAGATCCGCGTCGCCGGCCTCAAGAAGCAGATCAACTTCGCCCGCGAACAGGCCGGTGCCGACGGGCTGCAGCCGCACCAGGCGCTGGCGCGCATCAGCGAGCTGGTGCACTCGGAGGTGGACCGCCAGTACGCCATCCTCAACGATGTGCTGCTGCCGGAGCTGGAAAAGCACCACATCCGCTTTATCCGCCGCCGTCACTGGACGCCCAAGCTCAAGACCTGGGTGCGGCGCTTCTTCCGCGACGAGATCGCCCCGATCATCACCCCGATCGGCCTCGACCCGACCCACCCGTTCCCTTTGCTGGTGAACAAGAGCCTCAACTTCATCGTCGAGCTCGAAGGCGTCGATGCCTTCGGCCGCGACTCGGGCCTGGCGATCATCCCGGCGCCGCGCCTGTTGCCGCGGGTCATCCGGGTGCCTGAAGAGGTCGGTGGCCCAGGTGCCAACTACGTGTTCCTGTCGTCGATGATTCACGCTCACGCCGACGACCTGTTCCAGGGCATGAAGGTCAAGGGCTGCTACCAGTTCCGCCTGACCCGTAACGCCGACCTGGCGCTGGACTCCGAAGAGGTCGACGACCTGGCTCGCGCCCTGCGCGGCGAGCTGTTCTCGCGCCGCTATGGTGACGCCGTGCGCCTCGAGGTGGCCGATACCTGCCCGAAACACCTCTCGGATTACCTGCTAAAACAGTTCAGCCTGAGCGAGAGCGAGCTGTACCAGGTCAACGGCCCGGTCAACCTGACCCGCCTGTTCAGCATCACCGGCCTCGACAGCCACCCGCAGCTGCAATACACGCCGTTCACCCCGGCGATCCCCAAGCTGCTGGTGAACGCCGACAACATCTTCAGTGTGATCAGCAAGCAGGACATCCTGCTGATGCACCCGTTCGAGTCCTTCACGCCGGTGGTCGACCTGCTGCGCCAGGCTGCCAAGGACCCGCATGTGCTCGCCGTGCGCCAGACCCTGTACCGCTCCGGTGCCAACTCGGAGATCGTCGACGCGCTGGTGGACGCCGCCCGTAACGGCAAGGAGGTCACTGCGGTGATCGAATTGCGCGCGCGCTTCGACGAAGAGTCCAACCTGCAGATGGCCAGCCGCCTGCAAGCGGCGGGTGCGGTGGTGATCTACGGTGTGGTCGGGTTCAAGACCCACGCCAAGATGATGTTGATCCTGCGCCGCGAGCACGGTGAAATCGTGCGTTATGCGCACCTGGGCACCGGTAACTACCACGCTGGCAACGCCCGTTTGTACACCGACTACAGCCTGCTGACGTCCGACGACGCTCTGACCGAGGACGTCGGCAAGTTGTTCAGCCAGTTGATCGGCATGGGCAAGACCCTGCGCATGAAGAAGCTGCTGCACGCGCCGTTCACCCTGAAGAAGGGCATGCTCGACATGATTGCGCGCGAGACTCAGTTCGCGCTCGAAGGCAAGCCTGCGCACATCATCGCCAAGTTCAACTCGCTGACCGACGCCAAGGTCATCAAGGCGCTGTACAAGGCCAGCCAGTCCGGCGTGCGCATCGACCTGGTGGTGCGCGGCATGTGCTGCCTGCGGCCAGGGATTGCGGGGGTTTCGCACAACATTCACGTGCGCTCGATCATCGGCCGCTTTCTGGAGCACACCCGGGTGTTCTACTTCCTCAATGGTGGCGAGGAGCAGATCTACCTGTCCAGTGCCGACTGGATGGAACGCAACCTCGACAAGCGCGTCGAGACGTGCTTCCCGGTCGAAGGCAAGAAGCTGTTGCTGCGGGTGAAGAAGGAGCTGGAAAGCTACCTGACCGACAACACTCATGCCTGGACGCTGCAGTCGGACGGGCGCTACGTGCGCAGCACCCCGACCGGCAACCAGAACCCGCGCAGTGCCCAGGCGACCCTGCTGGAGCGCCTGAGCAACCCGGTGCTCAACGTACGCTGAGGACGAAGCCGACCCGGGCTAGCCACTCCGCCTCGTTGGCGAAGTCGGCCTGGGTCAGCTGGTGTTGCTCCAGCCAACCCTGCGGGAAGACCACTTCGAGGCTGTTGTCGCCGGCTTGCAGCTGCACTTTCGGCATCTGTTGGGTACCACGAATGTGGTGGAACAGGATGGCGAAGCGCAGCAGCACGCACAGGCGAATCAGCTGCACGCCTTCATCGCCGAACTCGGCGAATTTGTCTCTGGGGATGTTGCGGCGATGGCCGCGCACCAGCAGGGCCATCATCTGCTGGTCCTCGCGGGAGAAGCCTGACAGGTCGGAATGTTCGATCAGGTAGGCGCCGTGCTTGTGGTAGTGGTAGTGGGCAATATCCAGCCCAACTTCATGCACTTTTGCCGCCCAACCCAGAAGATCGCGCCAATTTCCGTCTTCCAGCTTCCAGGCTTTGGCCACTTGGTCGAAGGCATGCAATGCCTTGCGCTCGACGCGCGCGGCCTGGCCTTGGTCAACGTGGTAGCGCTCCATCAATGAGTTGAGGGTGCGCTCGCGCACGTCTTCGTGATGATGGCGGCCAAGCAGGTCGAACAGCACGCCTTCGCGCAGGGCGCCGTCGCAGTGATCCATGCGTTGCAGCTCGAGGGCATCGAAGATCGCCTCGAGAATCGCAAGGCCAGCCGGGAAGATAGTGCGCCGGTCTGGCTTGACCCCGTCGAAGTCGATCTTGTCGACCTCACCCAGCTTGAACAGCTTGCGTTTGACCCACGCCAGCCCCTCGGCGTTGACCTCGCCATTGCCCAGGCCACTGGCCTTGATGGCTGCGCCGATGGCGCGAATGGTGCCGGACGAGCCGATGGCTTCGTCCCAGGTCAGGCGGTGCAGGGCGTTTTCGATGCTCATCAGTTCCAGGCGTGCGGCGGTGTAGGCCTGGGCATAGCGCGCCGGGGTGATCTTGCCGTCGCGGAAGTAGCGCTGGGTAAAACTGACGCAGCCCATCTGCAGGCTCTCGCGCAGCAGCGGCTCGAAACGCTGGCCGATGATGAACTCGGTACTGCCGCCGCCAATGTCGGCGACCAGGCGCTTGCCCGGATTGTCGGCCAGGGTGTGGGAGACGCCCAGGTAGATCAGGCGGGCTTCCTCACGGCCGGAAATCACCTCCACCGGGTGGCCGAGAATGGCCTCGGCGCGCTGGATGAATTCGTTACGGTTGCGCGCTTCGCGCAGTGCGTTGGTGCCAACGATGCGCACGGCGCCCGCAGGCAGGCCGTTGATCAACTGGGCGAAGCGCTTGAGGCAATCGAGGCCTCGTTGCATGGCTTCTTCGCTGAGCTTGCGCTCTTCGTCGATGCCGGCGGCCAGCTGAACCTTTTCCCCCAGCCGTTCGAGAATGCGGATCTCGGTGTGGTGGGCCTTGGCCACGACCATGTGAAAACTGTTGGAGCCAAGGTCGATGGCGGCGATCAGAGACAGGTTCTTCGCGTTGGTATGCGGCATGATCTGGATGTTCTCGGTCGTTAACCTGGCAATCGTGCCACGATACGGGGCTGTCGCCAACGCGTGGCACGCCAAGGCTTGATGCAAGGCAATGTGCCATTCGATGTTATGACACACGTATGACAGTTTTCGATTCGCGGCGTCTTGCACCACTATAGTTACACTCAATCGCCCGCGACTTCCTGTAGGGCGTAGGTGCGGCTATGATGGGCAACGTTTTTTAGCTTACGACCTTGGAGATTTCCATGAGCGACAAAATCAAACACGTCACCGACGCCAGCTTCGAAGCCGACGTACTGCAGGCTCAAGGCCCGGTGCTGGTTGACTACTGGGCTGAATGGTGCGGCCCATGCAAAATGATCGCTCCAGTCCTGGACGACATCGCCAGCACTTACGAGGGCAAACTGACCGTCGCCAAGCTGAACATCGACGAGAACCAGGAAACCCCCGCCAAGCACGGCGTGCGTGGCATCCCAACGCTGATGCTGTTCAAGAACGGCAACGTCGAGGCCACCAAGGTCGGCGCACTGTCCAAATCGCAATTGGCCGCGTTCCTCGACGCCCACCTGTGATGTGAAAAAGCCCCGGAAAAACCGGGGCTTTTCTTTTCCAACCCACTAGACGTCGAAAAAAGCAAGTGTTACATTCGGCCTCGCACTGCTTCTCCAGTGCCCCCTGCACGCCGTCGCCGACGCACTCCTAATTAGAATCTGTGCGCGATCCTATCGCCTTCTAGCGGCGCGGCTTCATTAAGCCAGAAGCTTAATCCTCCCTTCATACATGATTACGTCACTCCCCTTATGAACCTGACTGAACTCAAGCAAAAGCCGATTACCGATCTGCTGGAAATGGCCGAACAGATGGGCATCGAAAACATGGCCCGTTCGCGCAAACAGGACGTGATTTTCGCCCTGCTGAAAAAGCACGCGAAAAGCGGCGAAGAGATCTCGGGTGACGGCGTGCTGGAGATTCTCCAGGATGGTTTCGGTTTCCTGCGTTCGGCTGATGCGTCCTACCTGGCCGGCCCCGACGACATCTACGTCTCGCCCAGCCAGATCCGCCGTTTCAACCTGCGTACCGGCGACACCATCGTCGGCAAGATCCGCCCGCCGAAGGAAGGGGAGCGTTACTTCGCCCTGCTGAAGGTCGACACGATCAACTTCGATCGCCCTGAAAACGCGAAGAACAAGATCCTGTTCGAAAACCTGACGCCGCTGTTCCCCAACAAGCGTCTGAAGATGGAAGCCGGCAACGGTTCCACCGAAGACTTGACCGGCCGTGTCATCGACCTGTGTGCACCGATCGGCAAGGGCCAGCGTGGCCTGATCGTCGCCCCGCCGAAAGCGGGTAAAACGATCATGCTGCAGAACATCGCGGCGAACATCACCCGGAACAACCCCGAGTGCCACCTGATCGTCCTGCTGATCGACGAGCGCCCGGAAGAAGTGACCGAAATGCAGCGCACCGTGCGCGGCGAAGTGGTTGCCTCGACCTTCGACGAGCCGCCGACCCGCCACGTGCAGGTTGCCGAAATGGTGATCGAGAAGGCCAAGCGCCTGGTCGAGCACAAGAAGGATGTGGTCATCCTGCTCGACTCCATCACCCGCCTGGCGCGTGCCTACAACACCGTGATCCCGAGCTCCGGCAAGGTCCTCACCGGTGGTGTCGACGCCCATGCCCTGGAGAAGCCGAAGCGCTTCTTCGGTGCCGCGCGTAACATCGAGGAAGGCGGCTCGCTGACCATCATCGCCACCGCGCTGGTTGAAACCGGCTCGAAGATGGACGAAGTGATCTACGAAGAGTTCAAGGGTACCGGCAACATGGAGCTGCCCCTGGACCGTCGCATCGCCGAGAAGCGTGTGTTCCCGGCCATCAACATCAACCGCTCCGGCACCCGCCGTGAAGAGCTGCTGACTGCCGACGACGAACTGCAGCGCATGTGGATCCTGCGCAAGCTGCTGCACCCGATGGACGAAATCGCCGCCATCGAGTTCCTGGTCGACAAGCTCAAGCAGACCAAGACCAACGACGAGTTCTTCTTGTCGATGAAGCGCAAGTAAGCTTCGCTGCATCATACAAAAAGCCGGGGAAACCCGGCTTTTTGCTGCTTGTCACAAAAGATCGTTAGCCAGCCCCCTGAACGCAGGCCAGTCGGTGAGACTGCGCGCGGCCCAGACTCCCTTGGCCATTTTGCCCTCTTAGGCGCTACACTCTGCACCCCGACCGATACGGCCAACACGAGGCTCCTGCATGCAGTATCGCGACTTGCGCGACTTCATCCGTGGCCTGGAACAGCGCGGCGAACTCAAGCGCATCCAGGTTCCGATTTCTCCCGTCCTGGAAATGACCGAGGTCTGCGACCGCACCCTGCGTGCCAAGGGCCCGGCGTTGCTGTTCGAGAAGCCCACCGGCTACGACATCCCGGTGCTGGGCAACCTGTTCGGTACGCCAGAACGGGTGGCCATGGGCATGGGCGCCGAGTCGGTCGAAGAGCTGCGCGAAATCGGCAAGTTGCTGGCCTTCCTCAAGGAGCCCGAGCCGCCGAAGGGCCTGAAGGACGCCTGGTCGAAACTGCCGATCTTCAAGAAGGTCGTGTCGATGGCGCCCAAGGTGGTCAAGGATGCCGTGTGCCAGGAGGTGGTGGTCGAAGGTGACGACGTCGACCTCGGCCAGCTGCCGATCCAGCATTGCTGGCCAGGCGATGTGGCGCCGCTGATCACCTGGGGCCTGACCGTGACCCGCGGCCCCAACAAGGACCGCCAGAACCTGGGTATCTACCGCCAGCAGGTCATCGGCCGCAACAAGGTCATCATGCGCTGGCTGAGCCACCGCGGTGGCGCGCTGGACTACCGCGAATGGTGCGAGAAGCACCCCGGCCAGCCGTTCCCGGTTGCTGTGGCGCTGGGCGCAGACCCGGCGACCATTCTTGGGGCGGTGACGCCCGTGCCGGATACCCTGTCCGAGTACGCCTTCGCCGGCCTGCTGCGTGGCAACCGCACCGAGCTGGTCAAGTGCCGTGGCAGCAACCTGCAGGTGCCGGCCACCGCCGAGATCATCCTCGAAGGGGTGATCCACCCTGGCGAAATGGCGCCCGAAGGCCCCTATGGCGACCACACCGGTTACTACAACGAAGTGGACAGCTTCCCGGTGTTCACGGTCGAGCGCATCACCCACCGGCAAAAACCGATCTACCACAGCACCTACACCGGCCGGCCGCCCGATGAGCCGGCCATTCTCGGGGTGGCGCTGAACGAAGTGTTCGTGCCGATCCTGCAGAAGCAGTTCCCGGAGATCGTCGACTTCTACCTGCCGCCGGAAGGTTGTTCGTACCGCATGGCGGTGGTGACCATGAAAAAGCAGTACCCAGGCCACGCCAAGCGCGTGATGCTGGGGGTGTGGTCGTTCCTGCGACAGTTCATGTACACCAAGTTTGTTATCGTCACCGACGACGACATCAACGCCCGCGACTGGAATGACGTGATCTGGGCCATCACCACGCGCATGGACCCCAAGCGTGATACGGTGATGATCGACAACACCCCGATCGACTACCTGGACTTCGCGTCGCCGGTGTCGGGGTTGGGATCGAAGATGGGCCTGGATGCCACCCACAAGTGGCCGGGCGAGACTACACGCGAATGGGGGCGGGTCATCGTCAAGGACGAAGCCGTCACCCGCCGTATCGATGAGCTGTGGGATCAGTTGGGAATAGATTGATGCAGGTAACGTTGCAGCCGTCCGGGGCAGTGCTGGCGCTCGAACCCGGGGAACGGATCCTGGATGGAGCGCGGCGGCTGGGCTATGACTGCCCCAACAGCTGCCGCAATGGCAATTGCCATGTCTGCGCCGCTTTGCTGGTAGAAGGGAGCGTCCGCCAGAACGGCGAAGTACGCGACCATGGCGAGCTGTTCACCTGCATTGCCGAACCGCTGGAGGATTGCGTGTTGCTCTGGGATGGTGTGCTCGCCCTGGGCGAGCTGCCAGTGCGCAAGCTGGCGTGCAGCGTGAGCGAATGCGTCGACGTCGGTGGCGACGTCTGGCGCGTGCGCCTGCGGGCGCCTGCGGGCAAGCCGCCGCGTTATCACGCCGGGCAGTATCTGATGATCGAGCGTGAAGGCGGCAAGCAGGCGGCGTTCTCCCTGGCCTCGGCCCCCCACGGTGGGCGTGAGCTGGAGCTGCACGTGCTGGCGCGTGAACCCAGCGCACTGCAGTTGATCGAGCAATTGCAGCGCGATCGCCTGGCACGTATCGAACTGCCGTTCGGCGATGCGCACCTGGCCGAGCTGCCAGACGGCCCGCTGGTGCTGATCGCTGCCGGTACGGGGATGGGCCAGATGCACAGCCTGGTCGAGCACTGCCGCGCCCAGGGCTTCAAGCATCCGGTACACCTGTACTGGGGGGTGCGCCGGCCCGAGGATTTCTACCAGATCGAGCACTGGGACCAATGGCAGCACTTGCCCAACCTGTTCCTGCACAAGGTCGTCAGTGACCTGTGCGGGTGGGAAGGCCGGTGCGGCATGCTGCACGAGGCGGTTTGCGAAGACATCCCTGACCTCAATACCGTGCATGTGTATGCCAGCGGCTCGCCCAACATGGTCTATGCCACCCTCGATGCGCTGGTCGAGGCGGGCATGGATGCGCACCGCATGCGCGCGGATGTATTTGCCTACGCGCCGCGTGGCTAATAACCGAAGTTTGAACCACTGGGTATAAGGCGGTAATTGTTACCGCCTTGGCTCATAACTTTCACCCGGCTTGAAACAATGCGCTCCAACTGTCGGAAGTTCGCGTGAATCTTTAGCTGCGGGGCTTGAGTAGTGGCCTGTTTATATCCTAAGGTTAATCCAGGTACCTTGGGTGCGGGGCGCAGGCCCTGGCACACAGCGACGCTCGCTACGACAGTAGTTCACGGGGAATAATGGCGGCAGCTTATGTCGGCACTTCAACAGTTATCCTGGAATAGTTCTTACCCTCCGGCGCTCGACTTCGGCCAGCAATTGACCCGCGAGCAATTGATCAACTCCATGCACATGACCATGTCACGCCATGAAGGCGGGCCCGTGTGGTTGTTTGCCTATGGCTCGTTGATCTGGCGCCCGGAGTGCAGTTCGGTTGAGCGTCAGCGGGCGCGGGTGCATGGTTACCACCGTGGGCTGTACCTGTGGTCGCACGAGCACCGTGGCACGCCGGAAACACCGGGCCTGGTATTCGGCCTGGACCGTGGCGGGTCGTGCAGCGGTTTTGCCTATCGGCTGGAAGAAAGCAACCTGGATGAGTCGCTGATGGCGCTGTGGCAGAGGGAGATGCCTTACCCGGCCTACCGCCCGCACTGGCTCAGTTGCCGGTTGGGGGATGGCAGCAAGGTGCAGGCCTTGGGTTTTGTGCTGGAGCGCCACTTGCCGTGCTATGCGGGGAATCTGCCAGATACGCTGCTCAGCCAGATCCTTGCCAGTGCCAAAGGGCGGTATGGCACCACGCGCGAGTATGTGGAACAGACCTTGAACGCTTTGCGCACTCACCAGATGCCGGATCGCAACCTGGAGGCGCGGTTCAGGCGCTGCCATAACCTGCGCGAAGTTTGAGCAAGACAGTTGCTCAGGTTCTCTGCGGTCTTCAGGTTGTGGGAGCGGGCTTGCCCCGCGAAGAGGCCGGTGCTGCCAACCCAGTTGTGATGCCTTATCGGGTTAGCACCACCAACTTACCCACCGCCTTCCTCTGCCCCAATTGCTCGATAGCCGCCCCAGCCTCGGCCAGTGGATAAGTCTTCGACACCAACGGTTTCAGTTTGCCTTCGGCATGCCAGGCAAACAGCTGGCTGAAGTTCGCCGCATTGTCCTCCGGCTGACGCTGTGCAAACGCCCCCCAGAACACCCCCAGCACCGCAGCGCCCTTGAGCAGCACCAGGTTCGCCGCCATCTGTGGGATGGTGCCGCTGGCAAACCCGACCACCAGTAACCGTCCATTCCAGGCCAGCCCGCGCACGGCCTGGTCGAACAGCTCGCCGCCCACCGGGTCGTAGATCACGTCCGCGCCCTGGCCGCCGGTCAGGCGCTTTATCTCGTCCTTGAGGCTGGCCTGGCTGTAGTCAATCAGCTCGTCGGCCCCGGCAGCCTTGGCCACAGCCAGTTTTTCAGCGCTGCTGGCCGCGGCGATCACCCGGGCGCCCATGGCCTTGCCTATTTCCACTGCCGCCAGGCCCACACCGCCAGACGCCCCCAGCACCAGCAGGGTTTCACCGGGCCGCAGTTGGCCGCGCTGCTTGAGTGCATGCATCGAGGTACCGTAGGTCATGCCAAAGGCGGCAGCGGTCGTGAAGTCCATGCTTTCGGGGATCGGCATCACGTTGTAGAAGGGCACCGCGACCTGCTCGGCGAACGCACCCCAGCCCGTCAGCGCCATGACCCGGTCGCCGACCTTGAACGCACCGGCCTTTTCGCCGACTGCGGCGACCACCCCCGCTGCTTCGCTGCCCGGGGAAAACGGCAGCGGTGGCTGAAACTGGTATTTACCTTCGATGATCAGGGTGTCCGGGAAGTTGACACCTGCGGCCTGTACCTCCAGCAGGAGCTCGTTCTTCTTCGGCACGGGGCTGGCGACGTCTTCCAGTACCAGGTCGTGCGCCGGGCCCAGGGTTTTGCACAACACAGCTTTCATCGGGGCTATTCCTTTGCGGGTAATGGCCGATAAGTGTAGGAGGGCCACCTGCCGGGTCAACGAGCATGGCCCACCCTGATGGGCCGGCATAAGCCTGGGCTTGGGTTTGAGCGGTGTGCTGGGTAAGCTGGCGCCAATTGTATTGAGGAGCGAATTCGTGAAAGCGTGGATCTTGATGGTGCTGGCCCTGATGCTGCCAGTGGCGGCCATGGCCGAAGAGGCCAAGGAAGGGCAGCCAAAAGTCGCCTACATCACCCTGAGCCCACCCTTTGTCGGTAACTACGCGCTCGACGGTGGCCCCAAGCTGCGCGTCTACAAGGCTGACGTGGCCCTGCGCGTGACCGGTGATGAGGCCGCCAAGGCGGTGAAGCATCACGAGCCGCTGATCCGTAACCAGCTGGTGGCGCTGTTCACCCAGCAGACGGTAGACAAGATGAGCAACGTCGAGGCCAAGGAGCAACTGCGCCAGGAAGCCCTCAAGCAGGTGCAGCAGGTAATGGAAGCGGAAGAGGGCAAGCCGATTGTCGAAGACCTGCTGTTCAACAACCTGATCGTGCAGTGATCAAGAGGCCAGGCTGCGCCGAAAGCGCGCCAGTGCCACGCTGAAGAACACCAGGCCGATCACGGCCAGGGCCAGGATATCTGGCCATACCACGGCCAAGCCGGCGTCGCGGAACAGAATTGCGGCGCCGAGGCTGACGAAATGCGTCGACGGTGAGCCTTGCATCACCCATTGCAACCACTGCGGCATGCTGTCCAGCGGCGTGCTGCCGCCCGACAGCAACAGCATCGGGATGATCACCGGGATCGCCAGCAGGCCGAACTGAGGCGTCGAACGCGCCAGGGTGGCCAGAAAGATGCCCAGCGCGGTGCTGGCGAACAGGTACAGCGCCGTCACCCCCAGAAACAGCCCCATGGAGCCGGACAACGGCACGCCCAGGGCGCCCTTGACCACCACGATCAGCGAGATCCAGGTGCAAAGCACCACCACCAGTGCGTTGCTGGCGATTTTCGCCAGCATGATTTCCAGCGCGGTCAACGGCAGCACCAGCAAGTGATCGAGCGTGCCGTGTTCGCGCTCACGCAACAACGCGGTGCCGGTGAGGATGATCGCCAGAATCGTGATGTTGTTGACGATCTGGATCACCGCCAGAAACCAGCCGCCCTCAAGGTTGGGGTTGAACAATGCCTTGGGGTTGATCAGCACCGGGCTCTGCGTGGTGGTGCGCTGGGTATAGTCGAGCAGCTCACGTTCGAAGATCCGGCCGATGTAGCCGGCGCCCATGAAGGCCTGGCTCATGGCCGTGGCGTCGACGTTGATCTGCAGCTCCGGCGACCGCCCGGCCAGCAGGTCGCTCTGGAAATTTACCGGCACATTGATCACGAAGGTGTACTGGCCACTGTCCATGGCCTGGTCCAGGCGGTCCGGAGGCAGAGGCACGGCAGGCTGGAACTCGGGCGGTTGCAGCGACTCGGTGAGTTTGCGCGAGAGCAGGCTGTGGTCTTCGTCGACCACGGCGACACTGGCGTTGTGCACGCCGATCACCGAGCCGGCCGCAGGCATGTAGATCGCCACGCTAAAGGCATAAAGCAGAAACAGCAGCAGCACGCTGTCATGGCGCAGGCTGGTGAGTTCTTTCAGGCCCAGGCGCAGGGTGTGGTTCAAGCGCGACATGTCAGGCCTCCTGCTTCTTGAGCATGATCAGGCTCAGGCCGGTGAATACGGCAAAGAAACTCAGCAGGATCAGGCACTGCGGCCACAGCTCGCGCAGGCCCAGCGCTTTGGTGAAGGTGCCGACCGCGATGTCGAGGAAATACCCGGCCGGGAACAGCTGGCCCATCACCGCCGCAGCGCCGTCGAGCGACGAGCGCGGCACGATCAGCCCGGAAAACTGAATGGTCGGCAAGCTGGTGATGATCATGGTGCCCAGAATGGCCGCGATCTGGGTGCGGGTGAACGCCGAAATCAGCAAGCCCAGGCTGGTGGTGGCCAACAGGTAGGCCACGCCGCCACAGGCCAGGGCCAGCACGCTGCCCTTTAGCGGCACGGCGAACAGCCAGCGGTTCATCGCCACCAGCAACGCCAGGTTGACCAGGCTCACGGCCAGGTAGGGCAGCTGTTTGCCCAGCAGGAACTCCAGGCGGGTGAGGGGCGTGGCGTAGAAGTTGGTAATGGAGCCCAGCTCTTTCTCGCGGACAATGCCCAGGGCGGTGAGCATGGCTGGTATGAAGGCCAGGATCAGTGCCATCACCCCGGGGCCGATGGCATTCACGCTGACCACATCCTGGTTGTAGCGAAAGCGTGTTTCCAGGCGCACCGGTTCCTGGCGCTGCACCGGTTGCGGGCTGTAGGCGGCAAGCTGTTCGAGGTTCGCCTGGTGCACGGCTTCCACGTAGTTACGGCTGGTTTCCGCACGAAACGGCATGCCGCCGTCCAGCCAGGCTGCCACGACCGGCTGGCGCCCGGCGTGCAGGTCGCGGCCAAAGCCCGGTGGGATCTCCAGCGCCAGTTTGATTTCGGAGCGCTGCAAGCGCTGGTGCATCTCGCGAGTATCCCGGATCGGCGCCTGTTCGGCGAAATAGCGCGACCCGCGAAAGGCCTCGAGGTAGGCGCGGCTCTGCGGGCTCTGATCCTGGTCGTGAACGGCGAAGGCGAGGTTCTCCACATCCAGCGAGATGCCGTAGCCGAAGATCACCATCATGAACACGGCGCCGAGCAGGGCAAAGGCCAGGCGCACCCTGTCCCGCAGCAACTCCTTGCCCTCCCGGCTGGCCACCGCCAACAGGCGGCGCAGGCTGAAGCCCTGGCGCAACGGCGGTGTGGTCGCTGCTGCCTGCTCCAGTACCGCGTTGCCCGGGGCCTGGGGGCCGGCCTCCTGGGCCTGTTCCAGGCAGCGGACGAAGGCGTCTTCCAGGGTGTTGCCGGCGTAATGGCGCTGCAGGGCGTCGGGCGTGTCGCAGGCCAGCACCCGGCCGGCGTGCATCAGCGAAATGCGGTCGCAGCGCTGGGCTTCGTTCATGAAGTGGGTGGAGAGGAAAATGGTCACGCCCTGCTCGCGGGACAATTCCACCAGCAGCCGCCAGAAGTCGTCCCGGGCGGCAGGGTCGACGCCAGAAGTCGGCTCGTCGAGGATCAGCACTTCAGGGCGATGCAGCACCGCGACCGCCAGCGACAGGCGCTGGCGCAGGCCAAGGGGCAGGGCGCCTGACGGCTGGTCGGCGAAGCTGCCCAGGTCGAAGCGTTCGATCAGTTCGCTGATGCGCTGCGCGCTTTCGGCCTTGGGCAGGTCGAACAGGCGGGCATGCAGCGTCAGGTTCTGGCGGGTGCTGAGTTCGCCATACAGCGAGAAACTCTGCGACATGAACCCCACCCGCTTGCGCGTGGCCAGGTCGCTGGCATCCACCGGGCGGCCGAGCAGGGTGGCGCTGCCCTCGGTGGCGGGCATCAGGCCGGTGAGCACTTTCATGGTGGTGGTCTTGCCGCAGCCGTTGGAACCCAGGAAGCCGAAAATTTCCCCACGGCCAATGGCGAAGCTGACCTTGTTCACTGCGGTGAAATCGCCAAAGCGCAGGGTCAGGTCGTGCGCCTCGATGGCAACCGGGCCGTCATTGGTCGGGCGTGGCGGGATGCTCAAGGGTGCGTGTTGCGTGCTGCCTGCGCCCTGGTAATGGGTAAAGGCGTCGTCCAGCTTGCCGCTGGGCGTGACGGCGGCCAGTACCTGGCTGGGGCCTGCGGCAATCAGCTGGCCGCCATCGAGCATCAGGCAGTGCTCGAACTGCTCGGCCTCTTCCATATAGGCAGTGGCCACCAGCAGCGTCAATTGCGGGCGTTGCGCACGTACCTGCTCGACCAGCTCCCAGAAGCGCCGGCGCGAAAGGGGGTCGACCCCGGTGGTGGGTTCGTCGAGGATCAGCAGGTCAGGTTCGTGGATCAACGCGCAGCACAGGCCCAGCTTCTGCTTCATGCCCCCCGACAGCTTGCCGGCCGGGCGCTCGGCGAAACGTTGCAGGTCAGTGGCTTGTAGCAGGTTGGCCATGCGCTGGTCGCATTCATCACGGCCAAGGCCAAACAGGGTGGCAAAAAAACGAATGTTCTCGCTGATCGACAGTTCGGGATACAGGTTGTTGCCCAGCCCTTGCGGCATGAACGCCACTTTTGGGTACAGCGCCGCGCGATGGCGGCGCTGACGGATCGAGCCGCCGAGCACCTGCAGCTCACCCTGTTGCAGGCGCTTCACGCCTGCGATCAGCCCGAGCAGGGTCGATTTGCCGGCCCCGTCGGGGCCAATCAGTGCACAGCGCGTGCCTGCAGGCAGGCTGAAGCCCAGCGTGTGCAAGGCGACCAGGCCGCCATAGCGGTGGCTGATACCCTCGGCCAGCAGTGCCGGCGCGTTCATTGCAGGTTGGCCGGCCAGTCCACATCAGCCGTGCGCACGTAGCCAGCACCCGGCATGCCCGGCTTGGCTTGAGGCACGGCGCTTGGGTCGATCAGGCGCAGTTTGACGCGAAACACCAGCTTCTGCCGTTCGTCACGGGTTTCGACCTGTTTCGGGGTGAACTGTGCCTTGGCCGCAACAAAGGCCACCTTCGCCGGCAAGGCCTGCTCTGGCAAGGCGTCGAGGACGATGCGTGCCTGATCGCCAACGGTCAGCCGGCCGCTGGTGGAGGCCGGCAGGTAGAGGTTCATGTATTGGTCGCTCGGGTCGATCAGCATCAGTACCCGACCGCCAGCACCCAACACCTCACCCGGTTCGGCCAGGCGCAGCTGGATGATGCCGTCGATGGGCGCGCGCAGGCTGCTGTCGTCGATCTCGCTGGTGAGCTGCGCCACCTGGGCTTGGGCGGCGCCGATGGCGGCCTTGACTGCCGCCAGCTGGGCACGTGCCGCGACAACTGCCGCGTTGGCCGTGTCGAAGCGGGCCTGTTGCTGGTCGAGCAACTGCTGGCTGGCGTACTTGCGCTGGAAGATTTCGCGCACGCGCTTGAGCTCCTGGCCGGCCAGCAGCAGTTCACTTTGGCGCAGTTGCACACTGGCTTGGGCTGCCGCGTAGTTTTCCCGCGCGCGCAGCACTTCGGCCTCGGCCTGGTTGCGTTGGGCCTCCATGGTACGGGTGTCGATACGGGCCAGCAGCTGGCCGCGGACAACCTTGTCGCCTTCGTCGACCCGCACTTCGGCCAAGCGCCCGGGGACCTTGCTGGCAATCTGCACTTCGGTCGCCTCGAGGCGGCCGTTGCCCATGCTCAAGCCTTCCGGCAATTGGTCGTGCAGCGACTTCCAGTAACCCAGCCCTGCAGCGGTCGCCAGTAAGGCGATCAACGCGGTGGCGAAGACCCTGGGGGCATATCGATTCATCAGTCAGCATCCTGCTCAATGCACGCCCCTATCGTGGCGTGTGGCTATCCATGGCGTGTTGATATCGGTCAAACCCCATGACCATAGCGCACCTTCAGCTCAGCGCGACAATCGCCGCCCATTGCTCGGGGGTCACCGGCATCACCGACAGGCGGCTGCCTTTCTGTACCAGCGGCAGTTCGGCAAGGGCAGCCTGTTGCTTGAGCCAGCCCAGCTCCAGCACCTTGGGCAGGGTCTGCACGTGCGCCACATCTACGGCGCTCCACGGGTTTTTCTCGGCCGTGGCCTTGGGGTCGTGATAGGGGCTCTCTGGGTCCAGTGCGGTTGGGTCCGGGTAGGCTGCCCGCGTGATCCGGGCGATGCCGGCAATGCCCGGCTGCGGGCAGCTGGAATGGTAGAAGAAGAACGTGTCGCCCACGCTCATGGCCCGCAGGAAGTTGCGCGCCTGGTAATTGCGCACGCCGTCCCAGCGTGTTTCGCCCAGGCGGCCAAGGCCTTCGATCGAGAGCTCGTCGGGCTCGGATTTCATCAGCCAATAGGCCATGGATGCTGCTCCTGAAAAGGTTTGAAATAACCTGTTGCACGAAACCGACAGCCGGTTGGCGTCAATGTTTGCGTGTAGACGCAGGTTGTCGGAAAATGCGCCCCGTTTAAAGCGAGATGCGCTGGCGATACCCAGAAAATCGCCAAGCCGGAACAGTTTGCCTGGGGGGCAATCTTCGATGAATCAACGCAAAAAGCCGGATCTGCTGTGGATCCTGGTGTTCATTTTTGGCCTGGGTGTGGTCACTACCGGTTATGCGCAGGGGTTCTGGGAGCGCAAGCTGGATACCGCCTATCAGATGCCAGTCGACGCCAGCCAGCCGCCACGTTGATGCCCTTCGCTGGCGCCGCTCAGCTCGGCGCCAGGTACCAGTCGCAGTCCGAGACCGTCCCCTGCAAGGGTACATCCCAGCTGGCCTGCGCCAGCCGCTCGACCTTTTGGCATTCATGCGCCAGCCCCAGCAGCAAGGGCTTTTTCCAGGTCTTGCGGCGCGCCTGGTAGGCCAGGCTGCGGTCATAGAACCCCCCGCCCATGCCCAGGCGCCCACCCACTTCATCGAAGCCCACCAGCGGCAGCAGGATCAGGTCCAGGGACCAGATCGGGCGTTGGCGTTTGCGGTCGGTCAGTGGCTCTGGAATACGGAAGCGGTTGCGCTTGAGTTTTTCACCCTGCTCGAAACGCTGAAACACCATGCGCGTGCGCGGCCAGGCGTGCAGTACCGGCAGGTAGGTGCGCTTGCCGCGTCGCTGGGCTTCGCGCAGTAGTAGGTATGGGTCGATTTCGCCGTCGTTGGGCAAGTACAGGGCGATGTGCCGGGCGCGGCGGAACAGCGGGTCTTGCGCCAACTGGCGGTACAGGCCGAGGGCGGCCTGGCGCTGCTGGGCAGGCGTCAGTGCGCGGCGGGCATTGCGCAGCAGGCGACGGAGCTGGGGGCGGGTAGGCGGCGCGGTGTCGGTCATGGCACGGGCGTTCCCAGTTGTCGCTACTGGTGTGGAGTCTGCCCGCAGCAAATGCAGGCAAGAGAAATAAGGCTCCCCGATAGGACCGCTATCGGTGTAGCCCTTGAACCCGAAAGTTCAAGGTGGAGATTGCAGGGGGCGTTAAGGCTTTCCGTCGAGCGGACATGCACACCGGCCCCAGCGTGCAACCCCCGTGGTTGTGCGTATCGGCTCAGGGACATAACCGACTGGCGCATCCCCCAGGGAGTGGCGCCAGTATACCAATCTCAGCCGATTTTGGTATCCGTGTCGTCGGACAAAGCCTTATCGACCCGATCCAGCAGCTCGCGCACCTGTTCGCGGTTGGTGCCAGCAGCGGGTGCATCGGTACGCTCTTCCTGGCGGTGCAGCATCTCGTGGGTAATGTTCAACGCCGCCATCACCGCGATGCGGTCGGCACCAATCACCTTGCCGCTGCTGCGGATCTCGCGCATCTTGCCGTCCAGGTAGCGCGCCGCGCTGACCAGGTTGTTGCGCTCTTCCGGCGGGCAGATGATCGAGTATTCCTTGTCGAGGATCTGCACGGTGACGCTATTGCTTGAACTCATGAGTCTTGCTCCAGAGCCTTGAGGCGTAAAATCATCGACTCGACCTTGCGCCTTGCGATCTCGTTCTTTTCAATGAGGTGGGCGCGCTCTTCGCGCCAGGACTTTTCCTGAGCTACTAGGAGTGCATTTTGCCGTTTTAGTTGCTCGACACGTTCAATCAGCAACTCGAATCGGCTCATCAGCGCTTGCAGGTCGTTCTCTTGCGTGGGTTGCACTCGAATCGCTCCGTCGTTGAGTCACCTGGCGATGATGCCTCTCCCTGGCCCGCGACGGCCAGTGCCGATGGTCTTGGCGCGCCTGCCGGTGCTAGGATACAAGGTCTCCATTCTAGTCATTGCGCCGTCTGGCGCCTAGTTGCCCATGCCCAATACCCAATCGCCCTACATCGCCTTCGCCATGCTGCTTTCCAGCAATGGCCACCCTGTCACTCCTGCCGAGCTGCACGGCTTGCTGGTCGGGCGCAGTTGCGCCGGTGCCGGCTTCGATGCCGACGCCTGGCTGGCCGACGCCGCCCAACTGCTGGAAAACGAACCCGGTGACACTGTCCGCAATGCCCTGATCGGCCTGCAGGAGATGGTCAAGGGTGAGCTGACCAGCGATGACATGGCCATCGTCCTGCTGCTGCCTACCGATGACGCCGCGCTGGCCGACCGCGCTGAGGCGCTGGGCCAGTGGTGCCAGGGCTTCATCACCGGCTTCGGCCTGAACGCAGGTGGCAAGGAGCTTTCCACCGAGGCCAAGGACGTGCTGCAGGACCTGGTTGCCATCTCGCAGGTGCAAGAAGCCCTCGAAGAGTCCGAAGACGGCGAGAGCGACTACATGGAAGTCATGGAATACCTGCGCGTAGCGCCGCTGCTGCTGTTCTCCGAGCTGGCCAAGCCGGCCGCACCTGCGTCCAAGCCATCGTTGCACTGATCAACCGGGGGTAGTCTGCCCATGAGCCACATTCCCAAGGCCGAGTATGCCCGTCGGCGCAAGGCGCTGATGGCGCAGATGGTCCCCAATAGCATTGCCATCCTGCCCGCCGCCGCAGTTGCCATTCGCAACCGCGACGTCGAGCACGTGTACCGCCAGGACAGCGACTTCCAGTACCTCAGCGGCTTCCCGGAGCCTGAGGCTGTCATCGCGCTTATCCCCGGCCGGGAACATGGCGAGTACGTGCTGTTCTGCCGCGAGCGCAACCCCGAGCGCGAGCAATGGGAAGGGCTGCGCGCCGGCCAGGAAGGTGCGGTGCGTGATTTCGGCGCCGACGATGCCTTCCCGATCACCGACATCGACGAGATCCTGCCGGGCCTTATCGAAGGCCGCGAGCGGGTCTACAGCGCCATGGGCAGCAACCCCGAGTTCGACCGCCGGCTGATGGACTGGATCAACGTGATCCGCTCCAAGGCGCGCCTTGGTGCCCAGCCGCCGAACGAGTTCGTTGCGCTGGATCATCTGCTGCATGACATGCGCCTGTATAAATCGGCGGCGGAAGTGAAAGTGATGCGCGCTGCCGCCGAAATTTCCGCTCGCGCCCACGTGCGTGCCATGCAGGCATGCCGGGCCGGGCTGCACGAGTACAGCCTGGAAGCCGAGCTGGATTACGAATTCCGCAAGGGCGGGGCGAAAATGCCGGCCTACGGCTCGATCGTCGCCGCCGGGCGCAATGGCTGCATCCTGCACTATCAGCAGAACGACGCCCCGCTCAAGGATGGCGACCTGGTGTTGATCGATGCGGGCTGCGAAATCGACTGCTATGCCAGCGACATCACCCGCACGTTCCCGGTCAGCGGGCGTTTCTCGCCCGAGCAGAAGGCCATCTACGAGCTGGTGCTCAAGGCCCAGGCTGCGGCCTTCGCCGAAATCGCCCCCGGCAAGCACTGGAACCACGCCCACGAGGCGACCGTGCAGGTCATCACCGAGGGCCTGGTGGCACTGGGGCTGCTCAAGGGCGATGTGCAGGGGCTGATCGAAAGCGAAGCCTACCGCGCCTTCTACATGCACCGCGCCGGGCACTGGCTGGGCATGGATGTGCACGATGTGGGCGAGTACAAGGTGGGCGGTCAGTGGCGCGTGCTGGAGCCCGGCATGGCGCTGACCGTCGAGCCGGGCATCTACATTGCCGCCGACAACCAGGCGGTGGCGAAGAAGTGGCGCGGCATCGGCATAAGGATCGAGGACGACGTGGTAGTGACCAGGCAAGGCTGTGAAATTCTGACCTCAGGCGTGCCGCGCACGGTCACCGAGATCGAGGCGCTGATGCAGGCTGCGCGCAAGGACGCGGCATGAATCGAGTAAACCTGGCGATCATCGGCGGCGGCCTGGTCGGCGCCAGCCTGGCCTTGGCCCTGCAAGCCGGGGCCAAGGCGCGCGGCTGGAAGATCCTGCTGATCGAGCCGTTCGCGCCTGGCGACAACTTCCAGCCCAGCTACGATGCGCGCTCCTCGGCGCTGTCGTTTGGCACACAACAGATCTACCAGCACTTGGGGCTGTGGCAGGCCATCGGCCAACGCGCCGAACCGATCCGGCAGATTCAGGTATCCGACCGCGGCCGGTTCGGCGCCACGCGCCTGGATGCCGTCGAGGAGGGCGTGCCAGCGCTCGGCTACGTGGTCGAGAACGCCTGGCTTGGCCAGTGCCTGTGGCAGGGGCTCGACAGTGACGTGGTGAGCTGGCGTTGCCCCGCCGAGGTGCGGGCAATGCACGCCATCGAAGGCGGTTACCGCCTGCAGCTGGATGACGACACCAGCCTGGACTGCGACCTGGCGGTGCTGGCCGATGGCGGCCGCTCCGGCCTGCGTGAGCAACTCGGCATTCATGTGCGCCGCACGCCCTATGAGCAAAGCGCCTTGATCGCCAACATCACGCCTGGCGAGGCCCATCGCGGCCAGGCGTTCGAGCGCTTCACCGAGGCAGGCCCGATGGCGCTGCTGCCATTGCCGGAAAACCGCTGTGCGCTGGTCTGGACCCGTCAGGGCATGGACGCGCAGCGGCTGGCCGAAATCGACGAACGCAGCTTCCTGCGCGAGCTGCAGGACGCCTTCGGCTATCGCCTCGGCGCATTGCGCCAGGTGGGGGCAAGGCATCTGTACCCGCTGGCATTGGTCGAAGCCGACGAGCAGGTACGCCCGCACCTGGTGGTGCTGGGCAACGCCGCGCACAGCCTGCACCCCATTGCCGGCCAGGGCTTCAACCTGTCGCTGCGTGACGTTCAGGCACTGGCCGAAGCGCTGCTGGCGGGCCCGCAGCAACCCGGAGACCTGGCTACCTTGCGCGTCTATCACCAGCGTCAGCGCCTGGATCAGGCCCTGACCATCGGCTTTTCCGACCAGGTTACGCGCCTGTTCGGCAGCAACCAGCCGTTGTTGGCCGCAGGGCGCAACATCGGCCTGCTCGGCCTCGACCTGTTGCCCCCGGCGAAAAGCTGGTTTGCCCGCCAGGCCATGGGCCTGGGTACGCGCCCCGACCCGCGAGGCCAGGCATGAGTAATCCGCGCAGGCTGGCGCGCCGGGCCCGTATGTTGCGCTGGTTGTTGAACCTCTACCCACCGTACCTGGGCGCCGGTATCCGTGTGCAGCACATCAGCCCGGACATGCGCAGCGTCAAGGTATGCATGAAGCTCACGCGCTGGAACCGCAATTACGTCGGTACCCAGTTCGGCGGCAGCCTCTACTCGATGGTCGATCCGTTCTACATGTTGCTGCTGATCGAGCAGTTGGGGCGTGAATACATCGTCTGGGACAAGGCGGCGAGCATCGATTTCATCTCGCCGGGCAAAGGCCCGGTGTACGCCGAGTTCCACCTCGATGACGCCCTGCTGGACGAGATCCGCCAGCAGACCGCTACCGGCAAGAAGTGCCTGCCGCGTTTGCAGGTGGATATCCGCGACGCTGCCGGCGAGCTGGTGGCGCGGGTCGACAAAACCCTATACGTGCGGCTCAAGCCGCAAGCGAGGCAGGCGTAAGGCATGGAAATGCGCGCAGATCTGTTGATTGTCGGTGCCGGTATGGTCGGCAGCGCCCTGGCCTTGGCGTTGCGCCACAGTGGCCTGGACATTCTCCTGCTCGACGGCAGCCCGCTGTCGGTCAAACCCTACGATAACGAGGCCGCGTTCGAGCCGCGTGTCAGTGCCCTGTCGGCGGCCAGCCAGCGCATTCTCGAGCGCCTTGGCGCCTGGGACGGTATCGCCCGGCGGCGGGCCACGCCGTACACCGACATGCACGTGTGGGATGGCAGCGGCACGGGCCAGATCCACTTCTCGGCGGCCAGCGTGCACGCTCAGGTACTCGGCCACATCGTCGAGAACCGGGTGGTGCAGGATGGCCTGCTGGAGCGTCTGCATGACAGCGACATCGGCCTGCTGCCCAATGCGCGGCTGGAGCAACTGCGCCGCTCCGGTGACGAGTGGCTGCTGACCCTGGCCGACGGCCGCCAGCTGCGTGCGCCGCTGGTGGTGGCGGCTGATGGCGCCAACTCGGCGGTGCGCCGCCTGACCGGTTGCGAAACCCGTGAGTGGGATTACCTGCATCACGCCATCGTCACCAGCGTGCGTTGCAGCGCGGGGCACCAGTCCACGGCCTGGCAGCGCTTCACCGACGACGGCCCGCTGGCGTTCCTGCCGCTGACGCGCGATGGCCAGCAGGACTGGTGCTCGATTGTCTGGTCGACCACCCCGGAGCATGCCGAGCAGTTGATGGCGCTGGATGAGCCGGCCTTCCTCAAGGCCCTGGAACGAGCCTTCGAGGGGCGCCTGGGTGAAGTCCTGCAGGCAGACCCGCGCGTCTGCGTGCCGCTGCGCCAGCGCCACGCCAAGCGCTATGTGGACGAGGGGCTGGCCTTGATTGGCGATGCCGCGCACACCATTCACCCGTTGGCTGGCCAGGGCGTCAACCTGGGCTTCCTCGATGCCGCTGTGCTGGCCGAGGTGCTGGTCAATGCCTGCGAGCGGGGCGAACGGCTGGCGGATGTGAAGGTGCTGAGCCGCTATGAGCGGCGGCGCATGCCGCACAACCTGGGGCTGATGGCGGCGATGGAGGGTTTCGAGCGGCTGTTCCAGGCCAACCCACTGCCGTTGCGCTGGTTGCGTAACAGTGGCTTGAAGCTGGTGGAGCAGATGCCGGAGGCCAAGGCATTGTTCGTGCGCCAGGCATTGGGGTTGAGCGGGGACCTGCCGGCGTTGGCCAGGCCTTGAGCCTACGGGGCCGCCTTGCGGCCCCTGCAACATCCGGTAACGGCTCCAAGGGTGAGTGACAAAATGGGATTCACTACCATTTGCGCCTCTCATACGATCCGAGGAGTGCTTTCCATGTTGCCACGCAAGCCCCTACTGGCCGCCCTGGCCCTGACCCTGTTCGGCGGCACTGCCCAGGCAGCGGAGGAGGTGGTGGTGTACTCCTCGCGCATCGACGAGCTGATCAAGCCGGTGTTCGATGCCTACACCGCCAAGACCGGGGTCAAGATCAAGTTCATCACCGACAAGGAAGCCCCGTTGATGCAACGCATCAAGGCCGAGGGCGAGAACGGTGTGGCCGACCTGCTGCTGACCGTCGATGCCGGCAACCTCTGGCAGGCCGAGCAGATGGGCATCCTGCAGCCAATCAAGTCCGACATCATCGACCAGAACATCCCGGCGCAGTACCGTGCCTCGTCCCATGACTGGACCGGCCTGAGCCTGCGCGCCCGGACCATCATCTATGCCACCGACCGGGTCAAACCCGAACAGCTGAGCACCTACGAAGCCCTGGCCGACAAGCAGTGGGAGGGCCGCCTGTGCCTGCGCACCGCGAAGAAGGTCTACAACCAGTCGCTGACCGCCACGCTGATCGAGAACCACGGTGAGGCGAAGACCGAAGAGATCGTCAAAGGCTGGGTCAACAACCTGTCCACCGACGTGTTCTCCGATGACAACGCCGTGATCCAGGCCATCGAGGCCGGCCAGTGCGATGTGGGCGTGGTCAACACTTACTACTACGGGCGCCTGCACAAGCAAAACCCCGCGTTGCCGGTGAAGATCTTCTGGCCCAACCAGGGTGACCGTGGCGTACACGTGAACCTGTCGGGCATCGGCCTGACCAAGCATGCTCCGCACCCAGAGGCTGCGAAAAAGCTGGTCGAGTGGATGACCGGCGAAGACGCGCAGAAGCTGTTCGCCGACATCAACCAGGAGTTCCCGGCCAACCCGAAGGTCAAACCGTCGGACGAGGTTGCAGCCTGGGGCAGCTTCAAAGCTGACAGCATTCCGGTCGAGATCGCGGGCAAGCGCCAGGCAGAAGCGATTCGGTTGATGGACCGGGCTGGCTGGAACTAAGCGCCAGGCTTTATCCTTGCGGGGCCTGCAAGGGCCCTTTCGCGGGGCAAGCCCGCTCCCACAGGTACAGCGCAGCCCAAGCGGCGGCACCGTACCTGTAGGAGCGGGTTTACCCGCGAACGACCGCGCAGCGGTCGCCATCGCCTTCGAGACTTGAGCCTTGCCCCACACCCCCCAACGCCGCTGGTACCTCCCGGTCGCCCTGATCGCTGCCCTGGTGCTCCTGCCCCTGAGCGTCCTGCTGCTGTCGTGGCAGTCGATCGACCAGCAGATCTGGTCGCACCTGCTCGACACCCAGATGAGCCGCCTGCTCGGCAACACCCTGACCCTGGTGCTGGGCGTAGGCATCGGCGTCACTGTCCTGGGGGTCAGCCTGGCCTGGCTCACCAGCCTCTGCGAATTCCCCGGCCGGCGCTGGCTGGACTGGGCGCTGATGCTGCCGTTCGCCATCCCCGCCTACGTGCTGGCATTCGTCTTCGTCGGCCTGCTGGACTTTGCCGGCCCCGTGCAAAGCGCCTTGCGTGAAGCCTTCGGGCCGATGCGCCTGCCCCGCGTACGCTCCACGGGTGGGGTGGTCATCGTGTTGGTGCTGGTGTTCTACCCTTATGTCTACCTGCTTGCGCGCACGGCCTTTCTGGCGCAGGGCCGGGGCCTGATGGAGGCGGCCCGGGTACTGGGGCTGTCGCCGCTGCAGGCGTTCTGGCGCGTGGCGTTGCCCATGGCGCGCCCGGCCATCGGTGCCGGTATCGCCCTGGCGTTGATGGAAACCCTGGCCGATTTCGGTGCAGTGGCAGTGTTCAATTTCGATACCTTCACCACGGCCATCTACAAGACCTGGTACGGCTTCTTCAGCCTGTCCAGCGCCGCGCAGTTGGCCAGCCTGCTGCTGTTGGCGGTGATGCTGGTGCTCTACGGCGAGCGCCGTGCGCGCGGCGCCAGCCGTACCGGCAACGAGCGGCCGCGTGGGCAAGCGCTCTATCACCTGCGCGGGGCAAAGGCGCTGCTGGCCAGCGGCTGGTGCCTGCTGGTGTTCGCCTGCGCCTTCGTCATACCGCTGCTGCAATTGCTGGTGTGGTTCTGGCAGCGCGGTCGGCATGACCTGGACGATCGCTATGTCGGCCTGGTGCTGCACACCTTGTACCTGGGCGGCATGGCGGCATTGATCACGGTGAGCGTGGCGCTGTTGCTGGCATTTGCCCGGCGCCAGGCGCCGACGGCTGGCATCCGCGCTGGGGTCGGCCTGGCCAACCTTGGTTATGCCTTGCCAGGTTCAGTGCTGGCGGTGTCGATCATGCTGGCCTTCAGTTACCTCGATAACCAACTGGTGGTGCCGCTCTCCACATGGCTGGGCGGCGCTGGCAAACCCTTGCTGCTGGGTAGCCTCGCGGCCTTGCTGCTGGCCTACCTGGTGCGCTTCATCGCCGTGGCCTACGGGCCGCTGGAAGGCAGCCTGGAGCGTATCCGGCCCTCCTTGCCTGAAGCGTCGCGCAGCCTGGGCGTCGGCGGCGTGGGATTGTTTTTCAGGGTGTATCTGCCGTTGTTGGTGCCCGGTGCACTGAGTGCGGCCCTGCTGGTATTCGTCGATGTGTTAAAGGAAATGCCGGCTACCTTGCTGATGCGTCCGTTCGGCTGGGACACCTTGGCGGTACGGGTGTTCGAGATGACCAGCGAGGGGGAGTGGGCGCGCGCCTCGCTGCCTGCCTTGACCCTGGTACTGGTGGGGCTGCTGCCGGTCATCGGGCTGATCCGCCGTTCGGCTCGGCGCCCCGGTCACAGACACTAAGGGTGCCAGCCTGCGCCCATGCGGCTACAATGCGCGGCATTCGCGCGGCGGGTCCTACAAGAAGAGCTGACGACCCAACGTCATCGACCGCCGCCGCTTCGCCACGCCCGGAAGGAGAAACCCATGGGACAGCGCACGCTTCTGTATGACCTGCACCTGGCGCTCGGCGCCAAGACGGTCGATTTTGGCGGCTGGGACATGCCCCTGCACTATGGCTCGCAAGTCGAGGAGCACCATCAGGTGCGCAGTGACTGCGGGGTCTTCGATGTCTCTCACATGACCGTCATCGACGTCACGGGCAGTGATGCCTTTGCCTGGTTGCAGCGGTTGCTGGCCAACGACGTCGCACGTCTCGCGGGTATTGGCAAGGCGCTGTACAGCCCACTGCTGAACGCGCAGGGCGGGGTTATCGACGACCTTATCGCCTACCGTACCGAAGGCGGCTATCGCCTGGTGACCAACGCCGCCACCCGCGAAAAGGTGCTTGGCTGGCTGCATGCGCAGCGTGCAGGCTTCGAGGTGGATGTTCAGGTTCGCCCGGACCTCGCCATCCTCGCCATCCAAGGCCCCCACGCCCGTGAAAAGGTGGCGGCCTTGCTGAGCCCGTCGCGCGCCGCGCTGATCCGCGAGCTGCGCCCGTTCGAAGGTATCGCCGAAGGCGACTGGTTCATTGCCCGTACCGGTTATACCGGTGAGGACGGCCTGGAGATCATCCTCCCAGGTGACCAGGCCGTGGCCTTCTTCAACGACCTGGTAGGGGCCGGCATCGCCCCCAGTGGCCTGGGCGCCCGCGATACCCTGCGTCTGGAAGCCGGCATGAACCTTTACGGCCAGGACATCGACGAAGCCCACACCCCGCTGACCTCCAACCTGGGCTGGAGCATCGCCTGGGAGCCGGCTGCGCGCGAATTCATCGGCCGCACTGGCCTGTTGGCGGAAATCGAGCAGGGTGTGAAGGAAAAACTGGTTGGCCTGGTGCTGGAAGAACGCGGCGTTCTGCGTGCCCATCAGGTGGTTCGTGTTACCGGTATTGGCGAAGGTGAGATCACCAGTGGTAGTTTCTCTCCTACGCTGAGCAAATCCATTGCCTTGGCGCGTGTACCCATGGCTACCGGCGACCGCGCCGAGGTCGAGATTCGCGGCAAATGGTACCCGGTGCGGGTGGTCAAACCGACCTTCGTGCGCCACGGCAAAATCCTGATTTGAACAATTATTAACCGGCGGGCCGACCGCTGAGCCAATCGAGGAATTCAAGACATGAGCAATATCCCCGCCGACCTGCGTTTTGCCGAAAGCCACGAGTGGGCGCGCCTGGAAAGCGACGGCACAGTGACCGTTGGCATCAGCGACCATGCACAGGAAGCCCTGGGTGACGTCGTGTTCGTCGAACTGGCGGAAGTCGGCAAGGTGTTTGCCAAAGGCGATGCCGCAGGCGTGGTCGAATCGGTCAAGGCGGCTTCCGACATCTACGCCCCGATCGCTGGCGAAGTGATCGCGGTCAACGACGCGCTGGCAGACAATCCGGAGCTGTTGAACGAAGAACCTTATGGGGCGTGGATCTTCAAATTGAAGCCAAGCGACGCAGCTGAATTGGAAGAGCTGCTGGATGCTGCGGCTTATCAGGCTGCGATCGGCGAGTAACTGATCAGGCCGGGGGGCGCACTGCGCCGCCCGGCCATGGTGCGGCAAAAGCAAGTTTCTCCGCACAATCGGCAATCCTTCCTAGACTTATAAGTCTCCATGAGGCCTGGTCTAGGAAGAGAGCGTCGTCATGTCCCAGTCGCCGTCCCTGCATCAACTGCAAGAGCTCAACCCTTTCCTGCGTCGCCACCTTGGCCCCGATGCCTCGGAGCAGCAGGCCATGCTCAGCGCGCTGGGTGTTGCCAGCCGCAGCGAGCTGATCGAGCAGACGGTCCCGCCAGGGATCCGCCTCAATCGCCCACTCGACCTGCCGCCGGCCCTGGATGAACAGGCCGCACTGGCCAAGCTCGCCGGTTACGCCGAGCAGAATCAGGTCTGGACCAGCCTCATCGGCATGGGCTACCACGGCACCGTCACGCCAACTGTCATCCTGCGCAACATGCTGGAAAACCCAGGCTGGTACACCGCCTATACGCCTTATCAGCCAGAAATCGCCCAAGGCCGGCTGGAAGCCCTGCTCAACTTTCAGCAGATGGTCATCGACCTGACCGGCCTGGCCCTGGCCAACGCCTCGCTGCTCGACGAAGCCACCGCCGCCGCCGAGGCGATGGCCTTGGCCAAGCGCGTGGCACGTAACAAGAGCAACGCCTTCTTCGCCGACGAGCACTGCCACCCGCAAACCCTCTCGGTACTGAAAACCCGCGCCGAGGGGTTCGGCTTCGAGCTGATCGTCGACGCTGTGGATAACCTTGCCAAGCACTCGGTATTCGGCGCTTTGCTGCAATACCCGGACACCCATGGCGAGGTGCGCGACCTGCGCCCATTGATCGACCAGTTGCACAGCCAGCAAGCCTTGGCCTGCGTTGCCGCCGACCTGCTCAGCCTGGTGGTGCTGGCGCCGCCCGGTGAGCTGGGCGCCGATGTGGTGTTGGGCTCGACCCAGCGCTTTGGCGTACCGATGGGCTACGGCGGGCCACACGCGGCCTATTTCGCCTGCCGTGACGACTTCAAGCGGGCCATGCCGGGGCGCATCATCGGTGTGTCACGCGATGCCCGTGGCAATACCGCGCTGCGCATGGCCCTGCAGACCCGCGAGCAGCACATCCGCCGTGAGAAGGCCAACTCCAACATCTGCACGGCCCAGGTACTGCTGGCCAATATCGCCGGCTTCTATGCCGTCTACCATGGCCCAGAGGGCTTGCAGCGCATTGCCCAGCGCGTGCATCGGCTGACCTTTATCCTGGCGGCCGGCCTTGAAGCCAAGGGCATCAAGCGGCTCAACCAGCATTTTTTCGACACCCTGACGTTGGAGGTGGGCGGCGCGCAGGCGGCGATCATCGAAAGTGCCGAGCACGCGCAGATCAACCTGCGCATCCTCGGGCGTGGGCACCTGGGCGTGAGCCTGGACGAAACCTGCAGCGAACAGACCGTGTTGCGCCTGTTCGATGTTTTCCTGGGGGTCGACCACGGCCTGGACATCGCGACGCTCGACCAACTGGCGCTGCCCGAAGGCATACCCGCGGGGCTGGTGCGGCGCACGCCGTTCCTTGCGCACCCGGTCTTCAACCTGCACCACAGTGAAACCGAGATGCTGCGCTACCTCAAGCAGCTGGAAAACAAGGACCTGGCGCTGAACCAGTCGATGATCCCGCTGGGCTCCTGCACCATGAAGCTCAACGCCACCAGCGAGATGATCCCCATCACCTGGCCCGGCTTCGCCCAGCTTCATCCCTTTGCGCCTGCTGCCCAGGCGGTTGGCTACAAAGCGATGATCGACGAGCTGGAGAGCTGGTTGTGCGCGATCACCGGCTTTGACGCCATTTGCATGCAGCCCAACTCCGGGGCCCAGGGTGAATACGCCGGCCTCATGGCCATCACCCGCTACCACCGCAGCCGCCATCAGCCGCAGCGTACGCTGTGCCTGATTCCGTCCTCGGCCCACGGCACCAACCCGGCCTCGGCGCAAATGGCCGGCATGGAGGTGGTGATCGTCGATTGCGACGAAGACGGCAACGTCGACCTCACGGACCTCAAGGTCAAGGCCCAGGCGGCAGGGGATCGGTTGTCCTGCCTGATGGTCACCTACCCCTCGACCCATGGGGTGTACGAAGAGGGTATCCGCGAAATCTGCGACGTGGTGCACCAGCACGGTGGCCAGGTGTACATGGACGGTGCCAACCTCAATGCCCAGGTCGGCCTGGCACGGCCCGCAGACATCGGCGCCGACGTTTCGCACATGAACCTGCACAAGACCTTCTGCATCCCCCATGGCGGCGGCGGCCCCGGCATGGGCCCGATCGGCATCCGCGCCCACCTCAAGCCCTTTGTCGCCAGCCACCCGGTGGTGCCGGTACCCGGCCTGGACCCGAACAACAGCGCGGTCAGTGCCGCGCCCTGGGGCAGTGCGAGCATTCTGCCGATCAGCTGGATGTACATCGCCATGATGGGCCCGCAACTGGCCGATGCCAGCGAGGTGGCGATCCTCTCGGCCAACTACCTGGCCAGCCAGCTTGCCGGGGCGTTCCCGGTGCTCTACCGCGGGCGTAACCAGCGCGTGGCCCACGAATGCATACTCGACCTGCGCCCGCTCAAGGCCCAGACCGGCATCAGTGAGGAGGACGTGGCCAAACGTTTGATGGACTACGGCTTTCATGCCCCGACCATGTCATTCCCGGTACCGGGCACGCTGATGGTCGAGCCGACCGAGAGTGAGTCCAAGGCCGAGCTGGACCGTTTCGTCGAGGCGATGCTGGCGATCCGTGCAGAAATCGCCCAGGTGCAGGAGGGCAACTGGCCGGCCGAAGACAACCCGCTCAAGCATGCGCCGCACACCTTGGCCGATGTGTTGGTAGCGTGGAACAGGCCGTACAGCCTGGAGCAGGGCATCGCCCCCAGTGCTCACGTACGCCAGCACAAGTATTGGCCAGCGGTGAACCGGGTCGACAATGTGTATGGAGACAGGAACTTGTTCTGCGCGTGTGTGCCGGTGGAGGCTTATCGCTGAGTTTCGGGGGGCTTGGCCCCCCGATTATTTACTCGGCTACTGCGTTCTTGGCCAGAATGGCATTGGCCAGTTCCATGTCGCTGGCTTGCATGCCTGGGTTTTCGGCGCGCACCTGGTGCAGCGCAGACTCCAGGAACGGCCCACGAATGGCGCCTTCGCTGGCCACGAAGCTGCCAGCGTCTTCCTGCGCGGCCAGTACCAGCTTGTGATCCTTGGAGGTCAGGTAGGTGGACGCGGTGGTCGCACCGGAAGAAATCACGTTACGCCAGAAGGTATCGGCCATGGCGGAGCCCATTGGCAGCGAAAGCAAGGCAGCGGTCGCGATGGCGGTTTTGAGACGCATGTTGAAACACCTCGAAGGGTGAGGGTTGAAGATGCGCGGTTTGATCGTGGCAAAGGAGGCAAGTTCCTTGAATACAAGGGATTTTCGCTCAGGAGCAGGCCCGTAGCACTTCCTCTGCGCGGGTCAGCCCGCAGGCCACTTTCGCCTCCCCGCAGCGGCGCAGGTCCAGCAAGCCTTCCGTCAGTGCCTGGCGCCGCAAGTGCGCAAGGTCGGTGTGCGGGCCTATCTGCGCGCGCAAGTTTTCGCTGGGTATCAACAGTTCGAACAAGCCCGTGCGACCGTGAAATCCGGTACCACGACAGGTACGGCAGGGCTGGCCGCTGGCCGCCGAGGCACAACCCTGGCAATCGCTGCAAAGGGTACGAATCAGCCGTTGCGCCATGACCCCGATCAGCGTCGCCTTGATCAGGTAGTCGGCTACGCCCAGTTCCTGCAGGCGGGTGATCGCAGCGCAGGCATCGTTGGTGTGCAGGGTCGACAGCACCAGGTGCCCGGTGAGGGCTGCCTGTACGGCCACCAGGGCGGTTTCACGGTCACGGATCTCGCCGATCATGATGATGTCCGGGTCCTGGCGCAGCATCGCCCGCACGCCGTTGGCGAAGCACAGGCCCAGGGCCGGCTGCACTTGCAACTGGTTGAACGCCGGTTCCAGCCGTTCGATCGGGTCTTCGATGGTGCACAGGTTGATTTGCGGGGTGGCCAGCAGTTTGAGGCTGGCGTAGAGCGTGCTGGTCTTGCCGGAACCGGTGGGGCCCGTTACCAGGATGATGCCTTGGCGGTGGCGCAGCAGCGCCCGCCATTGCTCCAGCTGCTGCCCTTCGAGGCCCAGGCGGTCGAAGCCTTCATGCAGTTGCTGCGGGTCGAACAGGCGTAACACCAGTTTTTCGCCAAACGGCGTCGGCAGGGTCGACAGGCGCAGCTCCACCTCGCCGCCGCCCGGCAGGCGGCTTTGCAGGCGACCGTCTTGTGGCCGGCGTTTCTCCGCTACATCCATACGCCCCAGGTGTTTGAGGCGGCTGACCAGCGCCAGGGTCACGCCTGCGGGAAAGGCGTAGACGGTGTGCAGCAGGCCGTCTATGCGGTACCGCAGTTGCCCCTGTTCGCGGCGGGGCTCCAGGTGGATATCGCTGGCGCGTTGTTCGAGGGCGTACTGCAGCAGCCAGTCGACGATGTGCACGATATGCGCATCGTCGGCATTGGCCTCGGCCTGGCGTTTGCCCAGTTCCAGCAGGTGTTCGAGCTCCCCCAGGCTGGCCGGCTGCTGGTGTTGCGCACCCTGTACCGACTGGGCCAGGCGCAAGAACGATTGCCCCAGCTGGCGGATCTGCAACGGGCTTGCCAACACCCGACGGATCGGCCTGCCGAGGCTGCGGGCCAGGTCTGCCTGCCAGTCATCCTGATAAGGCTGGGCGCTGGCCACGGTGACGCCCGAGGCGTCGGCGGCCACGACGAGGATGCCATGGCGCTGGGCGAACGCCGGGGAGATCAGCCCGCTGACCTGGGACATGTCCAGTTGCATCGGGTCGATGCGCACAAAGGGCTGGCCGACCTTATCGGCCAGCCACTGACAGAGGCGGTCCAAGTCCAGCGGCTGGCCGGGGTGCATGCGGTCTTCAAGACCAGGGCCGGCGATCAGCTCCAGTGGGTGGCAGGCCGGGCGTGCGGCGGCCTGCTCAAGTACCAGAAGGGTGTCGCTGGCGTCCAGGTGCTGCTCGGTCAGCAGCGCCTGGAGCAGGCGGTTGAGGTCGAGTGCTTGCTTGCCGGGGGTATGCATGTTGGCGTCCTTGCCAGGTGGGGAGTCCTGATGAAGGCTAGCCGGGTGCGGTGAGCTGTCTGCTGGCAAAGGGTTTCGGGATCTTGCGACATGAACAAAAGAAGCGGGCTCAGACCACCGCCAGCTCCACGCGCGCAAGGTTCGCCAGGCTCACCTCACCCACGCACACCAGGTTGCGCAATTTTTGTGCAATGACCTCGGCCCGGTGCCAGCTCAGCCCGCCAACGCCGATTTCGATATCGAGCCAGTCCTCCTGTTGGCTGACCTGCACGTGGTGCGGGGTCAGAAACTGCAAGGCAAACAGGTTGAGCACCCGGCACAGGCTGTCGGGCTCGGCCTCGGCCTGCAGGCGGTAGTGCACGGTGCTGTGGGCGTTGCTGGCGGCCCAGGCGTCGGTACGTGGCAGTGCGTTCATGCTGGTCTCCGCGAATGTGGGAGAAATTCTTGCACGTTAAGGCGGGTATTTTTTCGCTATGATTCCATCGATTTGCTGGAATGGCAGATCGTTTAATTCTGATTATCTGGTTTTGGGGGAATATTCATGCACAGCGAGCTGGACGCCTATGATCGGCGCATCCTCGAACTGCTTCAGGAGGACGCTTCGCTGTCCAGCGCACAGATTGCCGAGCGTGTCGGGCTGTCGCAATCGCCTTGCTGGCGGCGTATTCAGCGGCTGAAGGAGGAGGGGGTGATACGCGGGCAGGTGACCTTGCTCGACCGCAAGAAAATCGGCTTGAACACGCAGATCTTCGCCGAGGTGAAGCTGAACGCGCACGGGCGCTCGAATTTCACCGAGTTCACCGAGGCGATTCGGGGGTTCCCGGAGGTGCTGGAGTGCTATGTGCTGATGGGGTCGGTGGACTTCCTGCTGCGCATCGTTACCTCGGACATCGAGGCGTACGAGCGGTTCTTCTTTGAAAAGCTGTCGAATGTGCCGGGGATTCAGGAGGTCAATTCGATTGTGGCGCTTTCGGAGATCAAGTCCACGACGAGCCTGCCACTGGGTCGCTGAGGTAGATTTTCGTGATTTTTGCAGGAGCGGCCTTAAGATCTGTGCTGCTTTGGAGATCTTGGGGCCGCTGCGCGACCCTTTCGCGACGCAAGGCCGCTCCTACAAGGGCCGTGTCGTCAGGGCTTGAGCAGGTGCTTCCAGCCGCGGCTCTGATCAACGGCGCGGGCCTGTTCGATACGGGCTTCAAGCAGCTCGTCGGGCTCTTCCGACAGCGGCAGCTCGGCCAGCTCGTGCAGTTTCTTCAGGTCACCGTACAGGCGGTCCATTTGCGGTGCTTCGAGCACCTGGCGGGCATGGTGCAGCCAGGCTAGCACCTGTTCGATGCGCGGCAGCTGTTCGGCCAGGTCTTCCGGGCGCTGGGTGTACAGCGGCAGCTTCAGCGCACGGCCTTCTTCGCCCAGCAGATGGGCCATCCAGCTGGCCAGCTGCGCATTGCCCTGGCGTTCGCCACGGCCTTTGCGTTCGGCGGTCCAGCCACGGGCCAGCAGCCAGCGCGAGGTTTCCAGGGAGAACTGACCCCAACGCACGTCTTCGAGCTCTTCGGCAAACTGCTCGGGCGCGGCGCGGCGGATGTCTTCGTCATCGTTACCGGCCTGCACCAGCGGGCGCCAGTCTTCGAGCAATGCGTCGAGGCTGCTGCGCAGGGCGCGGGTGGACGGGCGTGGCGCCGCCTGGCCCAGGCTGCTGGTCAGTGCGCGCAACTCGGCCAGGCACTCGACCCAGTCCTGCAACAGGCGCCAGTGGCCATTGTGGCGATATTGCTCGGCCAGGCGCTGGCTGCTGGCCAACAGCTGCCAGGCGAGGGCGGCGTAGGCATCGTCCACGGCCATTTCGGCGTCCAGCTCGGTGTGCGGCAAGCCCAGCTCATAGCTCTCGGGCTCCAGCAGGCGGTAGCCACGCTCGGCCTTGCTGATGTCGCAGGGCATCAACGGCAGGCTGGCGGCGAGCTCGGCGGCCAGCTCCAGCAGGGCTTCAGGCGCACCTTCGCGCAGCTCGAGCTCCAGCTCGCAGATTTCTTCCTTGCGCTTGCCGGCGATCACGAAGCCTTGGTCCAGCGCGGCCTCGATCACGACTTTGCTCTTGCCACGGCCCCAGGCGATTTCCGCGAATTCGCGGGTGAAGTCGGTGGTGAACAGCGGCTTGATGGTTTTCTTGTCGAGCGCGGCCAGCTGCTCGGGCCAGCAGGTGGCGTCGAGTTTTTTCAGGTCGAGCTTGACCTTGTCCAGCTGCCACTCGTACTCGTTGCGCTCGGACAGCCCGGCCACGCTTTGGCCACGGCACTTCAAGGTCTGGATGATCGCCTCGCCATCGCGGCGCAGGCGCAGGGCCACGCGGGCAGCGGAAAGGTCACGCTCCGGGGTGTCGAAGTACTGGTTGAGCAGTTCGCGGGTCTGCCAACCGGACTTGTTGCGCTTTTTCAGCAAGGGGTGCTCGCGCAGGGCGGCAAGGGTCTCGCGGCTGGCGCGGAGCTTGAGTTCGGTTTCTTTGTGCATCGCTGGCTCGAAGGAGGGGCTCGTTGGCAACAGAGTCTACAGCAGTCGGCCGCCAACGGTTTATTCCAGACGGCAGATGGTCCTATGATGGGCAACGCTTCCGAGGAGTACGGGCATGCCGTTGCCGACGCTGAAAGACCAGTTTGCCGCTTTGATCGCCGCGCCTTCGGTCAGTTGTACCCAGCCTGCGCTGGACCAGTCCAACCGCCAGGTCATCGACCTGCTGGCCGGCTGGTTGGGCGACCTGGGTTTCACGTGCGACATCCAGCAGGTCAGCCCCGGCAAGTTCAACCTGCTGGCCAGCCGTGGCACTGGCCCAGGTGGCCTGGTGCTGGCTGGGCACAGCGATACCGTGCCCTTCGACGAGCAGCTGTGGTCGAGCGACCCGCTGAAGCTGACCGAGATCGATGGCCGTTGGGTCGGCCTGGGCAGCTGCGACATGAAGGGCTTCTTCCCCCTGGTCATCGAGGCCGTGCTGCCGTTGCTGGAGCACGACTTCAAGCAACCGCTGCTGATTCTCGCCACCTGCGACGAAGAAAGCTCCATGTCCGGCGCCCGCGCCCTGGCCGAGGCCGGCCAGCCGCTGGGCCGCGCAGCGGTGATCGGCGAGCCCACCGGCCTGCGGCCGATCCGCATGCACAAGGGCATCCTCATGGACCGCATCGACATCTTGGGCCGCAGCGGCCATTCGTCGGACCCAAGCCTCGGGCGCAGCGCCATGGAAGCCATGCACGCGGTGATGGGCGAGCTGATGCAGTTGCGCGGGCAATGGCAGCAGGCGTACCGCAACCCACAGTTCACCGTGCCTACGCCAACGATGAACTTCGGCTGCATCCATGGCGGCGACAACCCCAACCGCATTTGTGGCCAGTGTGCACTGGAATTCGACCTGCGGCCGCTGCCGGGGATGGATGCAGAGCAGTTGCGTGCGGCGATTCGCCAGAAGCTGGTACCGCTGGCGGAACGTTATGAGGTGCGCATCGACTATGCGCCGCTGTTCCCTGAAGTGCCGCCGTTCGAGGAGGCTGCGGACGCCGAGCTGGTGCACGTGGCCGAGCGCCTGACCGGTCATCGCGCCGAAGCGGTAGCGTTCGGCACCGAAGCGCCTTATCTTCAGCAGCTGGGCTGCCAGACCATCGTGCTGGGCCCTGGCGACATCGCCTGTGCCCACCAGCCTGGCGAGTACCTTGAAATGTCACGAATCGAGCCTACCGTGCGTCTATTGCGTGACCTGATCCGGCACTATTGCCTGCACTAAACGTCCATTGAGCTGATTCGTTCCTGCCTAGAGGAGACCGCGCGTGACCGCAAGCCTGTTCCGACGATGATCTTGAACGCCCCCTGTATCGCCGTTCTCCGTCCACTTATCCACAGGCCCTGTCATGCCCGATTACGTCAACTGGCTGCGCCATGCTTCCCCGTACATCAATGCCCATCGCGACTGCACCTTTGTGGTCATGCTCCCCGGCGATGGGGTGGAGCACCCTAATTTCGGCAATATCGTCCACGACCTGGTGCTGCTGCACAGCCTGGGCGTGCGGCTGGTGCTGGTGCATGGCTCGCGCCCGCAGATCGAGAGCCGCCTGGCCGAACGCGGCCTGACCCCGCACTACCACCGCAGCCTGCGCATCACCGATGCGGCCACGCTGGATTGCGTGATCGATGCTGTGGGTGCCCTGCGCCTGGCCATCGAGGCGCGCTTGTCGATGGACATCGCCGCTTCGCCGATGCAGGGCTCGCGCCTGCGCGTGGCGTCCGGCAACCTGGTCACTGCCCGGCCCATCGGTGTGCTCGAAGGCGTGGACTACCACCACACCGGCGAAGTGCGCCGGGTCGACCGCAAAGGCATCAGCCGCTTGCTCGACGAGCGCTCCATCGTGCTGCTGTCGCCGCTGGGGTACTCGCCCACCGGTGAAATCTTCAACCTGGCCTGCGAAGACGTGGCCACCCGCGCGGCCATCGAGCTGGGTGCCGACAAACTGCTGCTGTTCGGTGCCGAGCCGGGGCTGCTGGATGAACAGGGCAAGCTGGTGCGTGAGCTGCGCCCGCAGCAGGTGGCCCCGCATCTGCTGCGCCTGGGCAGCGACTATCAGGGGGAGCTGCTGGATGCTGCCGCCGAGGCCTGCAAGGGCGGCGTGGCGCGCAGCCATATCGTCAGTTATGCCGAAGACGGTGCGCTGCTGACCGAGCTGTTCACCCGCGGGGGTGGCGGTACGCTGGTGTCCCAGGAGCAGTTCGAGGTCGTGCGTGAGGCAACCATCGAAGATGTCGGCGGCCTGTTGGAGCTGATCAGCCCGCTGGAAGAGCAAGGCATCCTGGTGCGCCGTTCGCGCGAGGTGCTGGAGCGGGAAATCGAGCAGTTCAGCGTGGTCGAGCGCGAGGGCATGATCATCGCGTGTGCGGCGCTGTACCCGATTGCCGATTCCGAGGCGGGGGAGCTGGCGTGCCTGGCGGTGAACCCGGAGTACCGGCATGGTGGGCGCGGCGATGAGCTGCTTGAACGCATCGAGAGCCGGGCACGGCAGATGGGTTTGAATACGCTGTTCGTGCTGACGACGCGCACTGCGCACTGGTTCCGCGAGCGTGGCTTTGCGCCAAGTGGCGTGGAGCGGCTGCCGGCGGCGCGGGCTTCGTTGTACAACTATCAGCGCAATTCGAAGATTTTCGAGAAGTCGCTGTAAGCCTGCCTCGGCCTCAATGAAAAACGCCGCCCTGATGGGCGGCGTTTTCAGTTACACGGTATGCAGGTACCAGTTGTACTCGAGGTCAGAGATCGAATGCTCGAACTCCTCCAGCTCGCTTTCCTTGCACGCGACGAAGATGTCGATGTACTTCGGATCGATGTACTTGTTGAGGATCTCGCTGTCGTCCAGCTCACGCAGGGCATCGCGCAGGTTGTTCGGCAGGCTCTGCTCCAGCTGCTCGTACGAGTTGCCTTCGATTGGCGCGCCGGGCTCGACCTTGTTGGTCAGGCCGTGGTGCACGCCGGCCAGTACGGCCGCCATCATTAGGTACGGGTTGGCATCGGCGCCGGCTACCCGGTGCTCGAGGCGCACGGCATCGGCAGAACCGGTCGGCACGCGCAGGGCCACGGTGCGGTTGTCCAGGCCCCAGCTCGGCGCGTTCGGCACATAGAACTGCGCGCCAAAGCGACGGTACGAGTTGACGTTCGGGCAAAGGAACGCCATGGACGCGGGCAGGGTCTCGAGCACACCGCCGACAGCGTGACGTAGCGCGGCGTTCTGCTCGGGATCCTCGCTGGTGAAGATGTTGTTGCCATCTTTGTCCAGCACGGAGATGTGTACGTGCAGGCCGTTGCCTGCCTGGCCCGGGTAGGGCTTGGCCATGAAGGTGGTGTCCATTTCATGGTCGTAGGCGATGTTCTTGATCAAGCGCTTGAGCAGCACCGCGTAGTCACAGGCCTTGAGCGGGTCGGGGACGTGGTGCAGGTTGACTTCGAACTGCGCCGGGGCGCTTTCCTTGACGATGGCGTCGGCCGGAATACCCTGCTCTTTGGCACCTTCGAGGATGTCCTGCAGGCAGTCGGCGTATTCGTCGAGGTCGTCGATCAGGTACACCTGGGTCGACTGTGGGCGCTTGCCCGAGATCGGCGAGCGGGGTGGTTGCGGGCGGCCGTTCACGTTCTCCTGGTCGATCAGGTAGAACTCCAGCTCGAACGCGGCGCAGATGGTCAGGCCCATGTCGTCGAACTTGCTGACAACCTGACGCAACACTTCACGAGGGTCGGCGAAGAACGGCTCGCCTTCGATCTCGTGCATGGTCATGAGCAGCTGTGCGGTGGGGCGTTTCTGCCACGGCTCGTTGCACAGCGTGTCGGGGATTGGATAGCAGATGCGGTCAGCATCGCCGATGTCCAGGCCAAGCCCAGTGCTCTCGACGGTGGAACCGTTGATGTCCAGGGCGAAGAGGGAGGCCGGCAGGTTGATGCCTTTCTCGTAAACCTTGTGGAGGCTGGTGCGCTCTATGCGCTTGCCGCGCACCACACCATTCATATCTGCAATCAGAAGGTCAACGTAGAGAACCTCAGGATGTTCCTTAAGGAACGCGTTCGCTTCGTTAAGCTGAACGGCACGCGGGGGTACCGACATGATGCAACACCTTTGTTGTTAAAAATATCAATCAAGGGGGGCTTGCAGGACCAGTCAATCGAAAAGCCATACTGATGTCAAGCCAACCCCATGACGCCCTGAAATGGCACATCTACGGCAGATTTGCTGCATATCGGGGCGTGCCATTATCCGCTATTTACCGCTCAAAGGGCTATCTCAAGCTTGCCGTGTTTTATTTTTTACGGAGGTGTTGTGTAAAAAAATGAACAAGGCTAAGCTCGGTCACAACCCAAAACACAATAATACGAGGGTCATATGGTCCGCTTGTCGCGACCTGAAAGCGCTGCCTGCGCAGTGCGGTCGGGTACCCCTGTCGTTCATGAACGCACCGTCAACGGTGTGGCCGCCCTGGCCGCAATAATTGACGCTTGGCGCACCCGGACCTTACCCCGTAGCGGCGTTGCGCTACTCGATTCGCCTTCCTGCCCTTCAAACTCATTACGGACACGCTTGGTTTCAGTGTATCCACTGTGCTCGTGCGTGGGGGTTTTTGCTTTAGCAATCTTCTCCATCCAGAATCAATGCGCGGACCACCTTACCTCCTGAGGTATTTATGAGTAACAACCTCGACCAGCTCACCGATTGGTTGAAAGAGCACAAGATCACTGAAGTCGAATGCATGATCAGCGACCTCACTGGTATCACGCGCGGCAAGATCTCGCCGACCAACAAGTTCATCGCCGAGAAAGGCATGCGCCTGCCCGAGAGCGTGCTGCTGCAGACCGTGACGGGTGACTACGTCGACGACGACATCTATTACGAACTGCTCGACCCGGCCGACATCGACATGATCTGCCGCCCCGACGAAGACGCCGTGTTCCTGGTGCCCTGGGCCATCGAGCCGACGGCGCAGGTGATCCACGACACCTACGACAAGAAGGGCAACCCGGTCGAACTGTCGCCGCGCAACGTCTTGAAGAAAGTGCTCAAGCTCTACGCCGACAAAGGCTGGCAGCCGATTGTCGCGCCCGAGATGGAGTTCTACCTGACCAAGCGTAGCGAAGACCCGGACTTCCCGCTGCAGCCGCCGGTAGGCCGCTCGGGTCGCCCGGAAACCGGCCGCCAGTCGTTCTCGATCGAAGCCGCCAACGAATTCGACCCGCTGTTCGAGGATGTCTATGACTGGTGCGAACTGCAGAAGCTGGACCTCGACACGCTGATCCACGAAGACGGCACGGCGCAGATGGAAATCAACTTCCGTCACGGCAACGCGCTGCACCTGGCCGACCAGATCCTGGTGTTCAAACGCACCATGCGCGAGGCCGCGCTCAAGCACAATGTGGCCGCGACCTTCATGGCCAAGCCCATGACCGGCGAGCCTGGCAGTGCCATGCACCTGCACCAGAGCGTGATCGACGCGGCCACCGGCAAGAACATCTTCAGTAACGAAGACGGCAGCATGAGCGAGCTGTTCCTGCACCACATCGGTGGCCTGCAGAAGTTCATCCCCGAGGCGCTGCCGCTGTTCGCCCCCAACGTCAACTCGTTCCGCCGCTTCCTGCCCGACACCTCGGCGCCGGTGAACGTCGAGTGGGGCGAGGAAAACCGTACCGTCGGCCTGCGCGTGCCGGATGCCGGGCCGCAGAACCGCCGGGTCGAGAACCGCCTGCCGGGCGCCGATGCCAACCCTTACCTGGCCATCGCCGCCAGCCTGCTGTGCGGCTACATCGGCATGGTCGAAGGCATCGAGGCCAGCGCACCGGTGCAGGGCCGTGGTTACGAACGCCGCAACCTGCGCCTGCCACTGACCATCGAAGACGCCCTGGAACGCATGGAAGTCAGCCGTGCGCTGGTGCAGTACCTGGGCAAGAAGTTCATCACCGGCTACGTCGCCACCAAACGCGCCGAACACGAAAACTTCAAACGCGTCATCAGTTCCTGGGAACGTGAGTTCCTGCTGTTTGCAGTCTGATCAACCCTGGTGCCGCAGGAGCGCGGCTGTCGGATAACGGAGAAGCACATGAGCGTCAAAAACCCGCAAACCCGTGAATGGCAAACCCTGAGCGGCGAGCACCACCTCGCGCCCTTCAGCGACTACAAACAGCTGAAGGAGAAGGGGCCGCGCATCATTACCAAGGCCCAGGGCGTGCATTTGTGGGATAGCGAGGGCAACAAGATCCTCGACGGCATGGCCGGCCTGTGGTGCGTTGCGGTGGGGTATGGCCGCGAAGAGCTGGTGCAGGCTGCCGAAAAGCAGATGCGCGAGCTGCCGTACTACAACCTGTTCTTCCAGACCGCGCACCCGCCGGCATTGGAGCTGGCCAAGGCGATCACCGACGTGGCGCCCGAAGGCATGAGCCATGTGTTCTTCACCGGCTCCGGCTCCGAAGGCAACGACACCGTGCTGCGCATGGTCCGTCACTACTGGGCACTGAAGGGTAAACCGCACAAGCAGACCATCATCGGCCGCATCAACGGCTACCACGGCTCCACCTTCGCCGGTGCGTGCCTGGGTGGCATGAGTGGCATGCACGAGCAGGGCGGCCTGCCGATCCCGGGCATTGTGCACATCCCGCAGCCGTACTGGTTCGGTGAGGGCGGGGACATGAGCCCGGACGCGTTCGGGGTGTGGGCCGCCGAGCAACTGGAGAAAAAAATCCTCGAAGTCGGCGAAGACAACGTCGCGGCCTTCATCGCCGAGCCGATCCAGGGCGCGGGCGGGGTGATCATCCCGCCAGAAACCTACTGGCCGAAGGTCAAGGAGATCCTCGCCAAGTACGACATCCTGTTCGTTGCCGACGAAGTCATCTGCGGCTTCGGCCGCACCGGCGAGTGGTTCGGCTCCGACTACTACGACCTCAAGCCCGACCTGATGACCATCGCCAAGGGCCTGACCTCCGGTTACATCCCCATGGGCGGTGTGATCGTGCGTGACACTGTGGCCAAGGTGATCAGCGAGGGCGGCGATTTCAACCACGGCTTCACCTATTCGGGCCACCCGGTAGCGGCCGCAGTAGGCCTGGAAAACCTGCGCATCCTGCGCGACGAGCACATTGTCGAGCAGGCACGCAACGAAGCGGCACCGTATTTGCAAAAGCGTTTGCTTGAGCTGCAAGACCACCCGCTGGTGGGTGAGGTGCGCGGCCTGGGCCTGCTCGGCGCGATCGAGCTGGTCAAGGACAAGGCGACCCGCAGCCGTTACGAAGGCAAGGGGGTGGGCATGATCTGCCGCAACTTCTGCTTCGAGAACGGCCTGATCATGCGTGCGGTGGGTGACACCATGATCATCGCGCCACCGCTGGTGATCAGCCATGCAGAGATCGACGAGCTGGTGGAAAAGGCGCGCAAGTGCCTGGACCTGACCCTCGAAGCGATCAGATGAGCACCTGCTAGGCTAGCGTTGTGACATTAGTTGGTTACAAGGGGCTGCTTTCCTTGAAACAGCGCCTTGTAACTTGCCAGACTAGCGACTGTTTCAGTCGCCCAGCGCGTGTACTGCGGGACCTGGCAGCTGAACGGATGGCTAATCAAAAAAATCTGGAGCATGACGCATGAAGAAAATGGGCAAGACGTTGCTGGCCGCCGCCCTGATGGGTGCCATGGCGACCGCTGTTCAGGCTGATGACAAAGTACTGCACGTGTACAACTGGTCGGACTACATCGCCCCGGACACCGTGGCCAATTTCGAGAAAGAGACCGGCATCAAGGTCGTCTATGACGTCTTCGACAGCAACGAGACCCTCGAAGCCAAGTTGCTGGCAGGCAAGTCGGGCTATGACATCGTCGTGCCGTCCAACAACTTCCTGGCCAAGCAGATCAAGGCCGGTGTCTACCAGGAGCTGGACCGCTCCAAGCTGCCCAACTGGAAGAACCTCGACGAAGACCTGCTCAAGGCCGTCGGTGACGCCAGCGACCAGGGCAACAAGCACGCCTTCCCGTACATGTGGGGCTCGATCGGTATCGGCTACAACCCGGAGAAGGTCAAGGCGGCGCTCGGCGTCGACAAGATCGACTCATGGGATGTGGTGTTCAAGCCCGAGAACATCGAAAAGCTCAAGAGCTGCGGCGTGAGCTTCCTCGACGCACCGACCGAAATGATTCCGGCCGCCTTGCACTACCTGGGCAAGCCGACCAACAGCAAGGACAAGGCTGATCTCAAAGCCGCCGAAGACCTGTTCCTCAAGGTGCGCCCTTCGATCGCTTACTTCCACTCGTCCAAGTACATCTCCGACCTGGCCAACGGCAACATCTGCGTCGCGGTCGGTTATTCGGGTGACCTGGAGCAGTCCAAGGCCCGCGCCCACGAAGCCGGTGACAAGGTCAAGCTGGCCTACACCATTCCCAAGGAAGGCGCCGGTACCTTCTATGACATGGTCGCGATCCCCAAGGATGCCACCAACCTCGACGCCGCCTACCAGTTCATGAACTACCTGCTGCAGCCGGAGGTCATGGCCGAGATCACCAACGCCGTGCGCTTCCCGAACGGCAACAAGGCGGCCACTCCGCTTGTGGAAAAAGACATCACCAGCGATCCGAGCATCTATCCGTCGGAGGCCGTGAAGAAGCAGCTGTACGCGATCAGCGACCTGGACGCCGCCACCCTGCGTGCGATCACCCGCAGCTGGACCAAGATCAAGTCGGGCAAGTAAGCCCGATGCGAGGCCCTCTGGGCCGGGGACTCCCGGCCCAGAGGCAGTGAAAGGCAATTGTTGATTGCGGCATCGAAGCTGCGAAGGTAAGTTGCGCGCCGGTTTTGCGTGTGCGGCCACATTGCCGCTACCCATGCACTGATTGTGAGGACCACCCACTTGTCTATTTCTGTATTACGCAAGGCCTTGATGGCTGGAGCGGGCCTGACGCTGGCATGCAGCGTCCAAGCGGCGCCTACGGTGCATTTCTACAACTGGTCCGATTACATCGGCCCAACCACACTCGCGGACTTCGAGAAGGCAACGGGTATCAAGCCCGTGCAGGACGTTTTCGATTCCAACGAAACACTGGAAGGCAAGCTGCTGGCCGGTAACACCGGTTATGACGTCGTCGTGCCGTCCAACCATTTCCTCGGCAAGCAGATCAAGGCGGGCGCGTTCCAGAAGCTCGACAAGAACCTGCTGCCCAATTATGCCAACCTGGACCCGGCGCTGATGAAGCGCCTCGAGAAGAATGACCCGGGCAACCAGTACGCCGTGCCTTACCTGTGGGGCACCAACGGCATTGGTTACAACGTAGAAAAGGTCAAGGCTGCGCTGGGCGTCGACACTATCGATTCCTGGGCTGTGTTGTTCGAACCCGAGAACATGAAGAAGCTCTCCACGTGTGGTGTTGCCTTCCTCGACTCGGCGGACGAAATGCTCCCGGCGGTGCTCAACTACATGGGGCTGGACCCCAACAGCAGCAACCCCGACGACTATAAAAAGGCCGAGAAGAAGCTGCTGGCGGTACGCCCGTACGTGACCTACTTCCACTCGTCCAAGTACATCACCGACCTGGCCAACGGCGACATCTGCGTCGCGGCGGGCTTCTCGGGCGATATCTTCCAGGCCAAGGCCCGTGCGGAAGAAGCCAAGAAGGGTGTGAACTTGGCTTATGCGATTCCCAAGGAAGGCGGCAACCTCTGGTTCGATGTACTGGCGATCCCCAAGGACGCCAAGAACGTCAAAGAGGCCCATGCCTTCATCAACTATTTGCTGAAACCTGAGGTTATCGCCCAGGTCAGTGATTACGTCGGTTACGCCAACCCGAACCCCAAGGCTGGCGACCTGATGGACCAGGCCGTGAGGACTGACGCCGCGGTTTACCCACCGCAGGAAGTGCTGGACAAGATGTTCGTCAACGCTGAGTTGCCACCCAAGGTGCAACGTCTGATGACCCGTAGCTGGACCAAGGTCAAGTCGGGCAAGTAACAATCCAGGCCCGCCGCGGCCCTCTGCAGAACAGGTTGCGCGGGCACACAAATCTTGTTGGGAGTTTCACTCATGGCAGTTGCCTCCGGTGCCTATAAGAAAGCCCTCGAGGGTGGCCAGCAACCCAAGCAGGTGCTGGTCAAGATCGACCGGGTCACGAAAAAGTTCGACGAAACGGTAGCTGTGGACGATGTGTCCCTGGAAATCCGCAAGGGCGAGATCTTCGCCCTGCTGGGTGGCTCCGGTTCCGGCAAATCGACCTTGCTGCGTATGCTGGCCGGTTTCGAACGGCCGAGCGAAGGGCGGATCCTGCTCGACGGCGTCGACATCACCGACATGCCGCCCTACGAGCGGCCGATCAACATGATGTTCCAGTCCTACGCGCTGTTCCCGCACATGACCGTGGCGCAGAACATCGCCTTCGGTCTGCAGCAGGACAAGTTGCCCAAGGCCGACGTCGACGCCCGCGTGGCCGAGATGCTCAAGCTGGTGCACATGACCCAGTACGCCAAGCGCAAGCCGCACCAGCTGTCTGGCGGCCAGCGCCAGCGTGTGGCCCTGGCCCGCTCGCTGGCCAAACGGCCGAAGCTGCTGTTGCTCGATGAGCCGATGGGCGCCCTGGACAAGAAGCTGCGCTCGCAGATGCAGTTGGAGCTGGTGGAGATCATCGAACGCGTGGGTGTGACCTGCGTGATGGTGACCCACGACCAGGAAGAGGCCATGACCATGGCCCAGCGCATCGCCATCATGCACCTGGGCTGGATCGCCCAGATTGGCTCGCCGGTGGACATCTACGAGACCCCGACCAGCCGCCTGGTGTGCGAATTCATCGGCAACGTCAACCTGTTCGAAGGTGATGTGGTCGACGACGCCGAAGGCCACGCGATCATTGCCAGCCCTGAGCTGGAGCGCAAGATCTACGTCGGCCACGGCATCACCACGTCGGTCGAAGACAAACACATTACCTACGCGCTGCGCCCGGAAAAAATGCTGGTCACTACCCAGCAGCCGACCTGCGAGCACAATTGGTCGCGCGGCAAGGTCCACGACATCGCCTACCTGGGCGGCCACTCGGTGTTCTACGTCGAGCTGCCGAGCGGCAAGATCGTCCAGTCGTTCGTGGCCAACGCCGAGCGCCAGGGCACGCGTCCGACCTGGGGCGATGAAGTGTACGTGTGGTGGGAAGACGACAGCGGCGTGGTACTGCGGTCATGAAACTGCGCAAGCTCAAGCGAGCCTTCCAGCGCTTGATCCCTGAGGGGCGGCACCTGGTGATCGGTGTGCCGTTCATCTGGCTGTTCCTGTTCTTCATGCTGCCGTTCTTCATCGTGTTGAAGATCAGCTTTGCTGAAGCCGACGTGGCGATCCCGCCGTATACCGAGATCTACAGCTACGTCGAAGACAAGATCCAGTTGGTGCTCAACCTGGCCAACTACGGGCTGTTGACCGAGGACGAGCTGTACATCTCGGCCTACCTCGGCTCGTTGAAGATGGCCTTCATCAGCACCCTGCTGTGCCTGTTGATCGGCTACCCGATGGCCTATTCCATCGCCAATGCCCGCAAAGAGTCGCAGACCGTGCTGTTGCTGCTGATCATGATGCCGACCTGGACGGCGATCCTGATCCGCGTCTACGCCTGGATGGGCATCCTCAGCAACAACGGGCTGCTCAACAGCTTCCTGATGTGGCTGGGGCTGATCGACCAGCCGTTGCAGATCCTCAACACCAACCTGGCGGTGTATATCGGCGTGGTCTATTCGTACCTGCCGTTCATGATCCTGCCGCTGTACGCCAACCTGGTGAAGCATGACCCGAGCCTGTTGGAAGCTGCATCGGACCTGGGTTCTAGCACCTTCAACAGCTTCTGGAAGATCACCGTGCCGCTGTCCAAGAACGGCATCATCGCCGGCTGCATGCTGGTGTTCATCCCGGTGGTGGGTGAGTTCGTGATCCCGGAACTGCTGGGCGGCCCGGAAACCCTGATGATCGGTAAGGTGCTGTGGCAAGAGTTCTTCAACAACCGTGACTGGCCGGTGGCGTCCGCGCTGGCGGTGGTGATGCTGGCGATCCTGATCGTGCCCATCCTGCTGTTCAACCGCAGCCAGGCCAAAGAGATGGAGGGCAGGGCATGAAGCGTTTCAGTTTCTCCAAGCTGATGCTGGTGCTCGGCTTGCTGTTCATCTACCTGCCGATGCTGATCCTGGTGATCTACTCGTTCAACGCCTCCAAGCTGGTGACGGTGTGGGGTGGCTGGTCGGTGAAGTGGTACGTCGGCTTGCTCGACAACACCCAGTTGATGGGGTCGGTGATGCGCTCGCTGGAGATCGCCTGCTACACGGCGGTGGCGGCGGTGGCGTTGGGTACCCTGGCGGCCTTCGTGCTGACCCGGGTCACTCGCTTCAAGGGCCGTACGCTGTTCGGTGGCCTGGTCACCGCGCCGCTGGTCATGCCTGAGGTGATCACTGGTCTGTCGCTGTTGCTGCTGTTCGTGGCCATGGCGCAGATGATCGGCTGGCCGCAGGAGCGTGGCATCGTCACCATCTGGATCGCCCACACCACGTTCTGTGCGGCGTATGTGGCGGTGGTGGTGTCGGCGCGGCTGCGTGAGCTGGACCTGTCGATCGAGGAAGCGGCGATGGACCTGGGTGCCAAGCCGTGGAAGGTGTTCTTCCTGATCACCATCCCGATGATTGCGCCTTCGCTGGCGGCGGGCGGCATGATGTCGTTCGCGCTGTCGCTGGACGACCTGGTGCTGGCCAGCTTCGTGTCCGGGCCTGGCTCGACCACCTTGCCGATGGAAGTGTTCTCGGCGGTGCGCCTGGGCGTGAAGCCTGAGATCAACGCCGTGGCCAGTTTGATCCTGCTGTCGGTGTCGCTGGTGACGTTCATGGTCTGGTTCTTCAGCCGCCGTGCTGAAGAGCGTCGTCGCAAGGCGATTCAGCAAGCAATCGAGGAAGGTGCAGCGGCGAACGTGTCGCAGCCACAGGTCAAGCGCCCGACGGCTGCTGCAGCGTCGGCCTGACCCGGTTTGGGGCCGCTTCGCGGCCCCTCAATCCGGCCAATGCCAAGCCGGCTCATCCAGCATCCCCTGCCCGACGATCACAGTCTGCCCCAGCTCTTTCGTCAGCCTTATGGCATTGCACCCCTCATCCTCTCCCAGCGCCGCCACCAACCGCGGGGCATGCGATACCACCCACACCTGGCACTGCTGCGAAGCCCGCCGGATCAGCCGCGCCAGCGCCGGTAGCAAGTCGGGGTGCAAGCTGGTCTCCGGTTCGTTTAGCACCATCATGCTCGGCGGGCGCGGTGTTAGCAGGGCTGCCACCAGCAGCAGGTAGCGCAAGGTGCCGTCGGACAGCTCGGCGGCACTCAACGGCCGCAACAGCCCTGCCTGCTGAAAGCGCAGGCTGAACAAGCCACCCGGTGTCGCCTCGATGCCCACCTGTGAGCCAGGGAAGGCATCGCTGACCGCCGCCTGCAGCGCCTCGAAATCGCCGATCTCCTTGATGGTCTGCAACGCCGCCGCCAGGTCACGGCCATCGTGGTGCAGCACAGGCGTGCGGGTGCCAAGGCGCGCTTGGCGTGCCGGTGCCTCGGGGTCGGTACGGAAGTGATCATAAAAGCGCCAGCTGCGGATCTGCTCACGCAGGTGCAGCACTTCAGGTGAACCCTGCACGCTACCGACCTGGTCGAACAGGCTGTCGAACTCGGTCATGTGCTGGCTCATGACCTGCCACTGGCGCCCCTCGCGGGCGCGCACCATGGCCGCGCTGCGCTCCACCAGCAGGCTGGCGGGGCGGCAGACCGGGCCCGCCCAGATCGCTTCATGCTTGATCTGCGGGTCCAGGGAAAACTTCGACTGGCTTGGCTCCGGCAGCCCAAGGCCAATGGCATAACCGAAATCTTCATCGGTGAAGCCCATTTTCAGGCGCCGTACCTGCTGGCGCGGCCCACCTTGCACCGGCACCTCGCCCTTGAGCATGCGCCGGCTGAGTTTTTCTGGCCCGGCATGGAACGTGGATTCCAGCCCACCCTCGGCGGCCAAGGCATTGACGACCCCGCCGCGCGCTGTCTCGGCCAGCAGGCGCAGGGCCTTGTACAGGTTGGACTTGCCGCTGCCATTGGCGCCAGTAATCAGGTTCAGCCGACCCAGCGGCATCACCAGTTGGTTGATCGAGCGGTAGTTGGCGATGGCCAAGGTTGTGAGCATGGGGCGCTTCCGTGTGCGGGCGAACAGGCAGTATCGCTGTTTGCTGAACCCTGAACTACGCTAACAGTCGCATTCCTCGAACCATTTGCGCGCAAGCAAGGAGCCCGCATGACGTTGAGGCGTCTTCTGTCGGTCGTCTGCCTGGGGTTGCTGTTCATGTTGTCGGGGTGCGAGAGGGAAGTCTCGAGCCCGGAACTGCCTCGGGTCGGCGTGCTACAAGTACAACCCACTGACTTCGCTGCCAGGGTCACCCTGACCGGCGACGTGCAGGCACGGGTGCAAACCGATTTGTCGTTCCGTGTGGGCGGCAAGATCATTTCACGCAGCGTCGATGTGGGCGATCACGTCAAGGCCAACCAGGTACTGGCGCGGCTCGACCCCAAAGACTTGCAGAACAACGTCGACTCGGCCAAGGCTGAAGTGTTCGCCGCCCAGGCGCGTGTGACACAGACGGCCGCCGCCTTCGTGCGCCAGCAAAAACTGTTGCCCAAAGGCTATACCAGCCAGAGCGAGTACGACTCTGCCGAAGCGGCGCTGCGCAGCAATCAGAGCGCGCTCAAGGCCGCTCAGGCACAGCTGGCCAATGCCCGGGAGCAGTTGAGCTATACCGCGCTGGTGTCCGAGGCCGATGGCGTGATCACCGAGCGCCAGGCCGAAGTCGGCCAGGTGGTGCAGGCGACCATGCCGATCTTCGGCCTGGCCCGCGATGGCGACCGCGACGCGGTGTTCAATGTCTATGAATCGCTGCTGGTGGCACCGCCAAGCGATGCCGGAGTGGTCGTCAGCCTGCTCGATGACCCCAAGGTTCAGGCCCAAGGTTTTGTCCGCGAAATCACCCCGACGGTGTCGGCGCAGAGCGGCACGGTGCAGGTCAAGGTGGCCTTGCGCAACGTGCCGCCGGGCATGCAATTGGGCTCGCCGGTCACCGCCACGGCCAATGCTCAGGGGCGGCCGAGCATCGAGTTACCTTGGGCGGCACTGACCAAGGCCTTGCATGAGCCGGCAGTGTGGGTGGTGGGCGAGGGCGACAAGGTCGAGCTGCGCAAAGTGCAGGTCACGCGCTACCTCACCGGCAAGGTCGTCGTCGCCCAAGGCATCAAAGGTGGCGAAACGGTTGTGGTCAGCGGTGGTCAGCTCTTGCATCCGGGCATGCAGGTTGAAAAAGTCGATGCTCAGGATGGAGGCGCCGCGCCATGAAACGTCTAATGCTGATAGGCGCGGCAGGGCTGTTGTTGAGCGCCTGTGGCAGTGAAGAACAGCAACCTGAAGCCGTGCGCCCTGTGCTGTCGACCCTGGTCGAGGCGCAGGCGCAGTCGCAGCTGGGCCGCTTCGCCGGCGCCATCCAGGCGCGTTTTGAAAGTACCCTGGGTTTTCGCGTCTCCGGGCGCATCGCCCGGCGTTGGCTGGATGTCGGCGCCCAGGTGAAACCCGGCGATACCTTGGCCACCCTTGACCCGACCGACCAGCAGAACCAGCTGCGCGCGGCCGAGGGCGACCTCGCCAGGGTTCAGGCGCAGTGGATCAACGCCCAGGCCAACGCACGTCGTCAGCAGCAGTTGTATGACCGCGGCGTTGGCGCCCAGGCCCAGCTGGATATTGCCCAGACCGACCTGAAAACCACCGGTGCCAGCCTGGAGCAGGCGCGCTCGGCGGTCAGCCAGGCTCGCGATCAGCTCGACTACAGCACCCTGCGCAGCGACCATGCGGCCGTGATCACCGCCTGGCAGGCCGAAGCCGGGCAGACCGTCACGGCCGGGCAGGCCGTGGTCACCCTGGCCCGACCAGACGTCAAGGAAGCGGTCATCGACTTGCCCATAAACATTGCCGAAGCATTGACCAAGGACCTTACGTTCACCGTTGCCTCGCAGTTGGATACCAGCATCAACACCACCGCCACCCTGCGCGAGCTGGAGCCCCAGGCCGACGCTGCCACGCGCACCCGGCGTGCCCGGCTGACCCTGGCCAGCACCCCGGACGCGTTCCACCTGGGCACGGCGATCAGCGTGACCCTGACCTCTGCGATCACCCCGCGCAGTGAACTGCCCTTGAGCGCGCTGCTTGAGCGTGATGGCAAAACCCAGGTCTGGGTGATCGACCCTCAACAGAAAACAGTCGCCCCCCGTGACGTCACGTTGACCGAACGCACCGGCGACAGCTTCATGTTGAGCGCCGGCGTACAACCCGGCGAGCGCGTGGTTACCGCTGGCGTGAACAGCCTCAAGCCCGGCCAGAAAGTTACCTTCGACGAGGACGCGCAATGAAAGGAAGCTTCAACCTGTCCGAGTGGGCGCTGCGCCACCAGTCCTTCGTCTGGTACCTGATGTTCGTCGGTTTGCTGATGGGGATTTTTTCCTATTTCAACCTGGGCCGTGAGGAAGACCCGTCGTTCACCATCAAGACCATGGTGATCCAGACCCGCTGGCCGGGTGCGACGCAGGACGAGACCCTTTACCAGGTCACCGACCGCATCGAGAAGAAGCTCGAAGAGCTCGACTCCCTCGACTACACCAAAAGCTACACACGCCCCGGCGAGTCCACCGTCTACGTCTACCTGCGCGACACCACCAAGGCCGCCGACATCCCGGACATCTGGTATCAGGTGCGCAAGAAGATCCAGGACATTCGCGGCGAATTCCCCCAAGGCATCCAGGGGCCGGGCTTCAACGACGAATTCGGCGACGTGTTTGGCTCCATCTACGCCTTTACCGCCGATGGCCTGACCCTGCGCCAGTTGCGCGACTATGTGGAGCAGGCCCGGGCCGAGGTGCGTGAAGTACCCAATATCGGCAAGATCGAACTGGTCGGCACCCAGGACGAAGTGCTGTACCTGAAGTTCTCGACCCGCAAGCTGGCGGCCCTGGGCATCGACCAGCGCCAAGTCATGCAGGCGCTGCAGCAACAGAACGCGGTGACCCCGGCCGGGGTGATCGAAGCCGGGCCAGAGCGCATCTCGGTACGTACTACCGGGCAGTTCGCCTCCGAGAAAGACCTGCAAACCGTCAACCTGCGGATCAATGACCGCTTCTTCCGCCTGGCCGATATCGCCGATATCGAGCGCGGCTATGTCGACCCGCCTTCGCCGATGTTCCGCTACAACGGCCAGACTGCCATTGGCCTGGCGATCGGCATGAAGGCCGGCGGCAACATTCAAGTGTTCGGCGCTGCGCTGAAGCAGAAGATGGACAGCATCGTCAGCGACCTGCCAGTGGGCGTGGGTGTGCACACCGTGTCCGACCAGTCGGTGGTGGTCAAGGACGCGGTGGGCGGCTTTACCAGCGCCTTGTTCGAGGCGGTGGTGATCGTGCTGGCGGTGAGCTTCGTCAGCCTGGGCGTGCGCGCCGGGCTGGTGGTGGCCTGCTCGATCCCGCTGGTGCTGGCCATGGTCTTTGTGTTCATGGAATACAGCGGCATCACCATGCAGCGGATCTCGCTGGGTGCGCTGATCATCGCCCTGGGGCTGCTGGTGGACGATGCGATGATTACCGTCGAGGTGATGGTCACACGGCTGGAAATGGGCGAGAGCAAGGAGCAGGCGGCCACCTTCGCCTACACCTCGACGGCATTCCCCATGCTCACCGGCACCTTGGTGACCGTGGCCGGCTTCGTGCCGATCGGCCTCAATGCCAGTTCTGCCGGCGAGTACACCTATACCCTGTTCGCAGTGATCGCCGTGGCACTGATCGTGTCCTGGGTGGTGGCGGTGTTCTTTGCGCCGGTGCTGGGCGTGCACATTCTCAAGATTGACAAGCTCAAGGCCCACGACGCCGAGCCTGGCCGGTTAGGGCGGGCGTTCGAAGGCGGTTTGCTGTGGTGTATGCGCAACAGATGGCTGACCATCATCGGCACCATCGTATTGTTCGTCCTGGCGTTGTTCTGCATGCGCTTTGTGCAAAACCAGTTCTTCCCGTCGTCCGATCGCCCGGAAATCCTCGTCGATCTCAACTTGCCGCAAAACGCCTCGATCGAGGAGACGCGCAAGGTGGTCGACCGCCTGGAGGCAAGAATCAAGGACGACCCGGACCTGGTGCGCTGGAGCACCTATATCGGCCAGGGCGCAATCCGCTTCTACCTGCCCCTGGACCAGCAACTGCAGAACCCGTACTACGCCCAGCTGGTCATCGTCAGCAAAGGCTTCGAGGAGCGTGCAGGCATGATGGCGCGCCTGCAGAAACTGCTGCATGAAGAGTTCGTCGGTATCGGCACCAACGTGCAGTCGCTGGAGATGGGCCCGCCGGTGGGCCGGCCGATCCAGTACCGCGTCAGCGGCAAGGACATCGACCAGGTGCGCAAGCATGCGATCGACCTGGCCACGCTGCTCGATGCCAACGAGCACATCGGCGAGATGATCTACGACTGGAACGAGCCCGGTAAGGTGCTGCGGATCGAAATCGCCCAGGACAAGGCACGCCAGCTGGGGCTGTCGTCCGAAGACGTGGCGAACGTGATGAACAGCATCGTCAGCGGCGCACCGGTGACCGAGGTCAACGACAATATCTACTTGGTGGACGTGGTCGCCCGTGCCGTGGACAGCGAGCGGGGTTCGCCGGACACACTGCAGAACCTGCAGATCGTCACCCCAAGTGGCACCTCGATACCGCTGCTGGCCTTCGCCACCGTGCGCTACGAACTGGAGCAGCCGCTGGTGTGGCGCCGTGACCGCAAGCCGACCATCACCATCAAGGCCTCGGTCAACGGCGACATCCAGCCCACCGACCTGGTGGCCCAACTGAAGCCGAAGATCGATGAGTTCGCCAGCCAGTTGCCGGTCGGCTACGAAGTGGCCACGGGCGGTACGGTGGAGGAGAGCGGCAAGGCGCAAGGCCCGATCGCCAAGGTCATCCCGCTGATGCTGTTCCTCATGGCGACCTTCCTGATGATCCAGCTGCACAGCGTGCAGAAGCTGTTCCTGGTGGTCAGCGTGGCGCCGCTGGGGCTGATCGGTGTGGTGCTGGCGCTGGTGCCGACCGGCACGCCGATGGGCTTTGTGGCGATTCTCGGGATTCTCGCCCTGGCCGGCATCATCATTCGCAACTCGGTGATCCTGGTGACCCAGATCGACGAGTTCGAAGCGCAGGGGTTCTCGCCATGGGATGCAGTGGTGGAGGCCACCAACCATCGGCGGCGGCCGATCCTGTTGACTGCGGCGGCAGCCAGCCTGGGCATGATTCCGATAGCCCGAGAGGTGTTCTGGGGGCCGATGGCCTACGCCATGATCGGCGGCATCATCGTCGCGACGTTGCTGACCTTGCTGTTCCTGCCGGCCCTGTATGTGGCCTGGTACAAGATCCGCGAGCCGCAAAAACAAAACTGAAGCGCGTCATCGAACCCTGTGGGCGCGGCTAAAGCCGCGACCACAGGGTTTTTTAAAATGGTTATATAAAAATTCTTAAACAGTATTTTTAAGAATATCCGCGCCTCACTACTATTGCCCTCAAGCCAGGCGCAACCCCCCCTTCAAACCTCTGCCCGGCACCCTCACTGCAAGGAGAACGAGCATGAGTGCATCGCTGCGTAGCATCGACGGTCAGGACGAAGCCACCATTCTGCGTGAGATCCAGAGCGCCTTGCGCGATCTGCGCTTCGGTGCGGTGGAGATTACCGTGCACAACGCTCAGGTCGTCCAGATCGAGCGCAAGGAGAAGTTCCGCCTGCAACAGCCCGGCAGCAAGTCCGGCTGATCGCGCCACACCTTCCAAAAAATTAGAAAAATGCCAATCGGGAGCTTCACCATGTCCATCCGCCGTTATGCGCTCGCCGCCCTGGCCAGTGCTGTTTTTGCCGGTTCCGCAATTGCCAAGGACTACGAACTGCTGAACGTGTCCTATGACCCGACCCGTGAGTTATACCAACAGTACAACGCCGAATTCATCAAGCACTGGCAGCAGTCCCACCCGGACGACAAGGTGAAGATCCAGCAATCCCACGGTGGCTCGGGCAAGCAGGGCCGTGCCGTGATCGATGGCCTGCGCGCCGACGTGGTGACCTTGGCCCTGGCCGGCGACATCGACGAAATCGCCAAGCTCGGCAAGACCCTGCCGGACAACTGGCAGACCCGCCTGCCGGACGCCAGCACCCCGTACACCTCGACCATCGTGTTCTTGGTGCGCAAGGGCAACCCGAAAGGCATCAAGGACTGGGGCGATCTGATCAAAAAAGACGTTTCGGTCATCACCCCGAACCCGAAAACCTCCGGCGGCGCACGCTGGAACTTCCTTGCCGCCTGGGCCTACGGCCTGAAGACCGGTGGTAGCGAAGACAAGGCCAAGGCCTATGTGCAAGAGCTGTTCAAGCACGTGCCAGTGCTGGATACCGGCGCCCGTGGCTCGACCATCACCTTCGTCAACAACGGCCAGGGCGACGTCCTGCTGGCCTGGGAAAACGAAGCCTTCCTGGCGCTGAAGGAAGACGGTGGCGCCGACAAGTTCGAAATCGTCGTGCCTTCGCTGTCGATCCTGGCCGAGCCACCGGTGGCCGTGGTCGACAAGAACGCCGAGAAGAAGGGCAATACCGCAATTGCCACCGAATACCTCAAGCACCTGTACAGCCCGGCTGGCCAGAAGATTGCCGCCGAGAACTTCTACCGCCCACGTGACGAGAAGGTCGCTGCCGAATTCGGCAAGCAATTCCCGAAACTGGACCTGGTAACCATCGACAAGGACTTCGGTGGCTGGAAAACTGCGCAACCGAAGTTCTTCAACGACGGCGGTGTGTTCGACCAGATCTATCAGGCCCAGTAATTCTGCGCCTGCGGGAGCAACACCCTTCAGTAGCCTGCACGGGCCCGGCTTAACCGCCGGGCTTCGTGCGTTCAACCAGGGATATTTATGTCACGTCGTATTTCCCCCGTCATACCCGGCTTCGGGCTGACGCTGGGCTACACCTTGGTGTACCTCAGCCTGATTGTGCTGATACCGCTGGCCGCGATGTTCGTGCATGCCGCGCAGCTGACCTGGGAGCAGTTCTGGACCATCATCAGCGCGCCGCGGGTGATCGCCGCGCTCAAGCTGAGTTTCGGCACCGCCCTGTTCGCCGCCATCATCAATGGCGTGATCGGCACCCTGCTGGCCTGGGTGCTGGTGCGCTACACCTTCCCCGGGCGCAAGATCATCGACGCGATGATCGACCTGCCATTCGCCCTGCCGACTGCCGTTGCCGGTATCGCCCTGACTGCCCTGTACGCGCCGGCGGGCTGGGTTGGCCAGTTCGCCACTGACCTGGGCTTCAAGATTGCCTACACGCCGCTGGGCATCACCCTGGCGCTCACCTTCGTCACGCTGCCATTCGTGGTGCGCACGGTGCAGCCGGTACTGGCCGACATCCCGCGTGAAGTGGAAGAGGCCGCCGCCTGCCTGGGCGCGAAACCGCTACAGGTGTTCCGCCATATACTGGCGCCAGCACTGCTGCCCGCCTGGCTGACCGGTTTTGCCCTGGCCTTCGCCCGCGGGGTGGGTGAGTATGGTTCGGTGATCTTCATTGCCGGCAACATGCCGATGAAGACCGAGATCCTGCCGCTGCTGATCATGGTCAAGCTCGACCAGTACGACTACACCGGCGCAACCGCCATCGGCGTGTTGATGCTGGTGGTTTCCTTCATTCTGCTGCTGCTGATCAACCTGCTGCAGCGCCGTATCGAAACCCCTTGAAGGAGGCCGGCTATGTCTAGTTCATCCCTGAGCGCTACTGCCGCCGCCAATGCTGCCCGGCGTGGCAGCGCCACCTCGCGGCGTATTTTGATCGGCCTTGGCTGGCTGGTGTTCGCGCTGTTCCTGCTGCTGCCGCTGGTGATCGTGGTGTCGCAGGCTTTGAAGAACGGGTTTGGCACCTTCTTCGAAGCGATTTTCGAGCCTGATGCGCTGTCTGCGCTCAGGCTGACCTTGCTGGCGGTGGCCATTTCGGTACCGCTGAACCTGGTGTTCGGCGTCAGCGCCGCGTGGTGCGTAAGCAAGTACACCTTCCGCGGCAAGAGCGTGCTGGTCACCCTGATCGACCTGCCGTTCTCGGTGTCGCCGGTGATCGCCGGCCTGGTCTACGTGCTGATGTTCGGTGCCCAAGGCTTCTTCGGGCCATGGCTGCAGGACCACGATATCCAGATCGTCTTTGCCTTACCGGGCATCGTGCTGGCCACCATCTTCGTCACCGTGCCGTTCGTGGCCCGTGAACTGATCCCGCTGATGCAGGAGCAGGGCACCCAGGAAGAAGAGGCCGCGCGCCTGCTCGGTGCCAATGGCTGGCAGATGTTCTGGCACGTGACCCTGCCGAACATCAAGTGGGGCCTGATCTACGGCGTGGTGCTGTGTACCGCGCGAGCCATGGGTGAGTTCGGCGCGGTGTCGGTGGTGTCGGGCCATATCCGCGGCGTCACCAACACCTTGCCGCTGCACGTGGAGATCCTCTACAACGAGTACAACCACGTTGCGGCCTTCAGCGTGGCCAGCCTGTTGCTGATCCTGGCGCTCTTCATCCTGCTGCTCAAGCAGTGGAGCGAGAACCGTATTAACCGCCTGCGCCACAGCGCTGCGGAGGAATAATTCATGTCGATCGAAGTTCGTAACGTCAGCAAGCGCTTCAACAGCTTCCAGGCCCTGGACAACATCAACCTGGATATCCACAGCGGTGAGCTGGTGGCCTTGCTCGGCCCGTCCGGCTGCGGCAAGACCACTCTGCTGCGCATCATCGCCGGGCTGGAAACGCCGGATGACGGCAGCATCGTGTTCCACGGCGAGGATGTGTCTGGCCACGACGTGCGTGATCGCAACGTCGGGTTCGTGTTCCAGCATTACGCGCTGTTCCGCCACATGAGCGTGTTCGACAACGTCGCTTTTGGCCTGCGCATGAAGCCCAAGGGCGAGCGCCCGAGCGAGAGCAAAATTGCCGAGAAAGTGCATGAGCTGCTGAACATGGTGCAGCTCGACTGGCTCTCCGACCGTTACCCCGAGCAGCTTTCCGGTGGCCAGCGCCAGCGTATCGCCCTGGCTCGCGCCTTGGCGGTGGAGCCCAAGGTGCTGTTGCTCGATGAGCCGTTCGGTGCCCTGGATGCCAAGGTGCGTAAAGAGCTGCGCCGCTGGCTGGCGCGCCTGCACGAGGACATCAACCTCACCTCGGTGTTCGTGACCCATGACCAGGAAGAGGCCATGGAAGTAGCGGACCGCATCGTGGTGATGAACAAGGGCGTGATCGAGCAGATCGGTTCGCCGGGTGAAGTGTACGAGCAGCCGGCCAACGACTTCGTTTATCACTTCCTGGGTGACTCCAACCGCCTGGCCTTGAGCGAAGGGAACCATGTGCTGTTCCGCCCCCACGAGGTGTCGCTGTCGCGGCATGAGACCGAGGGGCATCACGCCGCCGAGGTGCGCGACATTCGCCCGCTGGGCGCGACGACCCGGGTGACCTTGAAGGTGGAAGGGCAGAGCGAGCTGATCGAAGCTGAGGTGGTCAAGGACCACGATAGCCTGACGGGCCTGGCGCGGGGGGAGACGCTGTTCTTCAGGCCGAAGGTCTGGCAGAAGGTGGCGGATATCTGAGCCGCTTCAAAATAAAAACCCGGGCATGGTCCCTAATGCTGTTCACTTAAGTTCGCCGGGGGCCGCTCTGCGGCCCTTTCGCGGCACAAGGCCGCTTGTACATTTGTTGCGGGCCAATTATTCCTGAGGCATTGGCGCGCGGCCCCCTTTGGCGCCCGCCTCGATATCGCGTCGTACAAACAAGGCGGTCGCGTACGCAGGGACAGGCGTGATTGGCCCGAAACAAATGGAGCGAGCTAGCTCGCGATGCGCCGCCCGCGCGGCGCTCGGTTTACGCATCACCGCAACCCCTGAACCAGGCACCACGACGCCATCACACATCCCCATCTCAGTCGCTCTGTAAATGAATTTAAGTTATTAATAAATAGCTTCTTATTCCTTTACGAATATAACTGCCTCCCTATACTGGTCTCCAAGCACGCAAACTCACTGGAGGCGTCCCCATGCGCAATGAGCCTATTCGTTACCTGATTGTGCCGGGCTGGCAAGGATCGCCAGACAACCATTGGCAGAGTCACTGGCAGCGCACCCTGCCCAACAGCGCCCGGGTAGAGCAGCACGACTGGCTGACCCCGCAACGGCGCGATTGGGTGCAGGCCCTGGAGCAGGCGATTACCGCCGAACGCTCGCCGGTGATCCTCATCGCCCACAGCCTGGGCTGCATCACCGTCGCCCACTGGGCCGCCGAGGCCAGCCCGGCATTGCTGCGCCAAGTGCGTGGCGCGCTGCTGGTGGCGCCTGCGGATGTCGAACGGCCGACCTGCGCGCCGGCCCTGCGCAACTTCGCGCCGATCCCGATGCAGGCGCTGCCGTTCCCAAGCCAGGTGGTCAGCTCCGACAACGACCCGGCAGTGAGCGTGCCGCGTGCACTGCACCTGGCCCAGGCCTGGGGTGCTGAAGCGGGGTTGCTGACCAATGCCGGGCACATCAACGTCAAGTCCGGCCACGAGCGTTGGGAACAAGGCTTCGCCTACCTGTATCGCCTGCAGAGCCGGGTCGAGCAGCGCGCACTGCGCCGCGCCTGATCGCCCCTACTGATTACCGTTAGCCTGACGCCCGGCCATCGAAGGCCTGGGGCGGGAGTTCGTCATGACCTTTCAAAACCCGTTTGGCCAGCCGCTGCTGACCTTCCCCGAGCTGGACAAGAGCCCGCTGAGCATTCGTGCCAAGGCCCTGGTGTTCATCGACCCCCGTTCGCAACAGCTTCGCCAAGACCTCGAACGCCTGGCGCCACTGCCCTTGCCTGTGCTTATTCGTGGCGAGACCGGCACCGGCAAGGAGTTGCTGGCGCGGCAGATTCATCGCGCCAGTGACCGCAGCGGGCTGTTCGTGTCGGTCAATTGCGCGGCCATCAGCCCGACCTACGCCGACGCCGAATTGTTCGGCTACAGCGCTGGTGCCCACAGCGGCACTGCCAGCAGCCGCGCCGGGTGGTTCGGTTCGGCCAACGGCGGCACCCTGTACCTGGACGAGATAGCCGACTTGCCGCTGGAGATCCAAGGCAAGCTGCTGGCCGCGCTGGAAAACCGCGAAGTGACCCGCGTCGGCGCGCAGCAGCCTCAGCCTGTGGATGTGCGCCTGGTGGCGGCGACCAGCATCGACCTGGCGCGGGTGGTGAAGGCTGGCAGGTTCAATGAGCGCCTGTACCAATACCTGCGCGAGGGCGCGCTGGAACTGCCCCCCTTACGCGAGCGCCGTGGCGATATTCTGCCGTTGGCCGAGTACTTTGTGGGTATCTACACCGCCCGCCTGCAACGCTCGGTGCCGCTGATCAGCGACGCGGCCCAGCAGGTGCTGGAAACCCATGCCTGGCCCGGCAACACCCGCGAGCTGGAGAACGTCATCCACTTCGCCCTGCTGGTGAATGACAGCGAAGAGATCCAGCCGGAGGACCTCGACCTGCCCAACCCTGCGCGTTAGACAGCGCTCATAAGCAAAGGCGGTGATGGCAGTTTGTTTTTGGAATAAGCAGCTAATTAAAAGATATTGTTACGGTATAAGAAATCTCGGTATTGTCCGCTTCACGCCCACCCCACACGGGGCAGGGCACCCGACTTCGCCATCGCCGATGGCCCAGATTCAGAACAAGGACCACCATGAAGAAGACCCTGCTGACCACTGCCCTGGCCGCCGCCCTGTCGCTCGCTGGCCTGGCCAATGCCGCCGAAAAACTGGTGGTGGCTGCTACCCCGGTGCCGCATGCCGAGATTCTCGAGCTGATCAAGCCGACCCTGGCCAAGGAAGGCGTGGACCTGCAGATCAAAGTCTTCACCGACTACGTGCAGCCCAACGTGCAGGTTGACCAGAAGCGTCTGGACGCCAACTACTTCCAGACCCTGCCGTACCTGCAGAACTTCAACGAGGGCAAAGGCACTCACCTGGAAACCGTGGTCGGCGTGCACGTCGAACCGTTCGGTGGCTACTCGAAGAAGGTAAAGAGCCTGAGCGAGTTGAAGGAAGGCGCTACTGTTGCCATCCCTAACGAGGGCAGCAACAGCGGCCGTGCCCTGCTGCTGCTGCAGAAGGCTGGCTTGATCACGCTGAAAGATCCGAAAAATGCCTTGGCCACCCCGAAAGACATCGCCACGAACCCGAAGAATCTGAAATTCCGCGAGCTGGAATCGGCCATGCTGCCGCGTGTGCTGGATCAGGTTGACCTGGACATGATCAACACCAACTACGCCCTGGAAGCCGGCTTGAACCCGGCCAAGGATGCGCTGGTGATCGAAGGCGCCGATTCGCCGTACGTGAACTTCCTGGTAGCCCGCCCGGACAACAAGGACAGCGACGCCATCCAGAAGCTGGCCAAGGCCCTGACCAGCCCGGAAGTGAAGGAATTCATCGCCAAGAAATACAGCGGTGCTGTACTGCCGGCGTTCTGATCCGGTTGTAGCCCTCCCACACGGTCCAGGTACTGCACAAACCTGTGTTCCAGTGCCCATCCTGTGGGAACGGGCTTGCCCCGCGAATGGGCTGCGCAGCAGCCCTTACTCAGCCGGCAGCAATCTCAAAGTGCTCTGCGCCGGAATCACTCCCATCTGTGCCTTCTGATACCGCCCCTCGATATAACCCTTGGCCTGATCCGCGTAATGCCGATCAAACGGCACGCCACTTTGCCCAACCGGGTTGCTCGTCAATGCCTGCCCTGCATCGGCAAAGTCGATCAGCCTTCGCGTCGAAGGCCCATAAGTCACCGGCCATGGCGCCGGCCCGATCTTCGCCGACAGATTGTTGGGCACCTCATGCGTGCCTGGCGCGGCAAACGGGCCGACGTTGAACAGCAGGTTCAGCGGCTTTTTCACGCCCAGCGGATGGTTATGGGTCAAGGTATGGGCCTTGCCCCATTGCCAACTGGCCGGGTCGCTGCCCAGGGTATCGCGCAGGTGCTTCAAGCTCTTCTGCCAGGCGATGCGCACGATTGCCGCGCGGTCGGTACGTTCGTTGGCACCTCGGGTGCTCCACCAGGGCGACGCGGCATCGGCTGCCAGGCGGGGCAGGGCGGCATCGATGGCGCGGGTGCTGATCAGCACCGGGAACCAGGTGTCGCCCAGTTCGTCATGCAGGGCAGCGAATGCCAGTTCATAGAGAAACTGGTTGAACAGCGTCGCGCTGGTCGAGTCCAGCGGGTAGTCACCGCCCCAGGCGGCCAGTTGCTCGACCAGCTCTTTTTCCTCGTCGCCCTCGGCCACCGCGCGCAGCGTCGCCAGCAACGGGGCAAGGGTGCGCGGGCCATAATCGCTGGTGGTGTCCAGCTGCAAGGCCTGGCTGTTCTGGGTGTCCCATTTCACGTCAGGGTTGGCCAGGTGGCGGTCGAGCTGGCGGCCGCGGTCCGGCAAGTTGTAGTAGCCCGGGACGGGCACTGCCGAGGGCGGCTGATAGTTGGCCGAAACGATGTAGCCGCGTGCCGGGTTCTCTTGCTGCGGGTTGGCACTGAAGGGGTAGAAACCGAGCTTGTCCGCCTGCGGGCCGGCGCCATCGAGGATGAATGTCGGGTTGACGCCTTGCGGGCGGATCGGCAGTTGTGCCGCTGCCCACCAGCCGATATCGCCACGGGCATTGGCCCAGACGAAGTTCAGCCCAGGCGCCTGAACCTTGGCGGCGGCCTCGCGCATCTTGCCCAGGGTGTCGGCACGGTTGAGCTGGTAGAACCCGTCGAGAATCGGGTTTTCGGTTTCAAGAAAAGCCCACCACATGGCCACCGGCGTGGTCCCGGCGCTTGCGCCCAGCACCTCGTTGACGATCGGGCCGTGGGGCGAGCGGCGCAGGCTGATGGTGACCGGAGCCTCGCCTTTGACGGCGATGGTCTGTTCAGTCTTCTCCAGTGTTTGCCATGTGCCGTCGATCATCACCTGGTCGCTGTTGGCGGGGTTGGTCCGTTCGGCGATCAGGTCGACGTCATCGTTCTGAAACATGGTCAGGCTCCAGCCGAAGTCGCGGTTGTGCCCGAGCAGTGCGAAGGGGTTCAGGGCCTGGAAGTAGCCGTAGAGGTTGAACCCAGGCGCCGACAGTTCGGCCTCGTACCACACCGCCGGCACTGCGAAACTGATGTGCGGGTCACCGGCCAGCAGGGGCTTGCCGCTGCGGGTACGGCTGCCGGAAACGGCCCAGGCGTTGCTGCCTTCGAACTGCGGGATACCGGCGTCGTTCAGGGCGTCATGGCTGAGCCGGGCAAGTGCCTCCAGGCTGCGCCAGTCGGCGGCGGCCAAGGGGCTAGCCAAGGCACCCTCGGGCTGCCAGTCGAGGTCGAAGATCTTCAGGTACTGCGGACCAAGCTGGTCGCGGATGTAGGTCAGTGCCGGCTCGGTACGGAACGCGGCGGCGAAACTGCAGGCCAGGTAGCCGGCGATGCTGAGGGTGTCTTCGGCAGTGAACGGACGTGGGGTAATGCCCAGCAGGTCGAATTCGATTGGCTTGGGGTGGCTGGCCTGCCAGCTGTCGATGCCTTCAAGGTAGGCTTGCAAGGCCTGCCAGGCGGGCGATTGACGGTCCAGCCGCTGCACCATCAGTGCCGCCTGATCGCGGATGCGCAGGCTGCGGAACAGGGTATCGGTGGGCAGCAGTTTGTCGCCAAGCACCTCGGCCAGCTCGCCTCGGGCCAGGCGGCGCATGATCTCCATCTGGAACAACCGGTCCTGGGCATGCACGTAGCCCAAGGCGCGGTACAGGTCCTGTTCGTTCTGCGCCTGCAGGTGCGGCACGCCGCGCGCGTCATAGCGCACACTGACCGGCGCCTGCAGGCCGGCGATCAGCACCTCGCCCTCGCGTTGTGGCAGCTTGCCGTGCACGTACCAGTAACCGGCGCCAGCGGCCACGGCGATCACCACGGCCAACAGGGTCAGGCTGCGCTTCATCGAGACTCCTTGTGCATTCGAACGGAAACTGTGGTCCGATCATCGACGGATTCGCGAACAGAGCATAGCCCTCGGAAGGAGTTTCCATGTCCCTCAGCGAAAAACAGAAAATGCTCAGCGGCCAGCTCTACCACGCTGGCTGCCCCGAGCTGCAGGCCGAGCAGATTGCCAACAAGCACTGGATGCATCGCTACAACAACAGCTTCGAACTGCTCAACGACGCACGTCACAGCCTGCTGGCCGAGCACTTTGGCCAAGCCGGCGAAGGCACGGTGATCCGCCCGCCGTTCTATTGCGACTATGGCTACAACATCAACGTTGGCAGCAATACGTTCATCAACTTCAACTGTGTGATCCTCGATGTGCTGCCGGTGCACATCGGCGACGATTGCCAGATTGGCCCGGCGGTGCAGATCTACACCGCCGACCACCCATTGGACCCTGAGCTGCGCCGCACCGGCCTTGAAAGCGGTCGGCCGGTGACCCTTGGCAACAATGTGTGGATTGGTGGCGGGGCGATCATCCTGCCGGGGGTGACCCTTGGCGACAACGCGGTGGTCGGCGCGGGCAGCGTGGTGACGCGCGATGTGCCCGCGGGTGCGGTGGTGGTGGGTAACCCGGCGCGGGTGCGTCAGGCGCCCCAAGGGCAGTAGCAACCCACCGCCAGGGTGTTGGAGGCGGTCACTGGGCGGCCGTCGAGCAACGCCTTGATAATCGGCTCGATGAAGCTGTTGCTGGCGTTGCACACCGCGCCCTCGCTGTAGGGGCCGAAGTAGGCCAGGTGGCCTTGCCGGTCCCAGATGGCCACGGCCGGGGAGGCGGGCAGGTGTTCGCTGCCAGGAAGGCTGGCGAGGGGCTTGAGGGCAGTGAGGTTCGCCGGTAGCTGGCCGTGGCTGCCGGGCTTTTGCAACACATGGAAGGTGACGCCCTGGCCTGTGAACTGGCTGACCAAGTCGCCCAGGTGTTGCTGGTTACCGACATTGCACGGGCAGGCCGGGTCCCAGAAGTGCACGACGCGGATCGGCCCGGGGCCGGCCAGTTCAGGGGGCAGTTGCAGTTGGCTGCCGTCGAACAGGGTGGTCTGGTTGTCGAACGGGCGCAGGTAGCGGGCCTGGAAGGCGTCGTAGGCCAGCCACAGGGTGAGGATGCAGAGCAACAGGGCAAGCAGTTTGATGGCGCGAGTATTCATGAGGGTGTCCGCGGGCCTTTGTAGGAGCGGCCTTGCGTCGCGAACGGGTTGCGGAGCAGCCCCAGGATTTCAGCTTCGCCGCCGACATTGCCGGGGCTGCTCCGCACCCCATTCGCGACGCAAGGCCGCTCCTACAAGGACCGATGCCAGGCATTGGTAAGTGACCAAGCTTGCCACGTTGAGGCTCAGAGCTGAATATCACAGATCAATACTCGCTTCGCTCTGGATGTACCCAATGCCCGCTGCCTTACTCCCCGACCTGCTGCGCGCCAGCCTGGCGCCCTTGACCGATCGCCAGCCGTTGTCGGCGCAGGGTCGGGATTACCAGCATTTCTACGGCCTGGATCTGCCTGTACAGCGCTGGCTGGGTGGCTTCCAGGCGGCCGGGTTCGATGTGGTCGGGCAAGTCTGGCTACCACCGCAGCCGGTGGCCACCGTATTCCTGCTGCATGGCTATTACGACCACATGGGTCTCTATCGGCATGTGATCGAGTGGGCGCTGGGCCAGGGCTACGCGGTGATCAGCTGCGACTTGCCCGGGCATGGCCTATCCAGTGGTGAGCGGGCCAGTATCAGTGACTTCTCGCTGTATCAGCAGGTGCTCGATACCCTGTTCGAGCAAGCACGCAGGCTGGACCTGCCGCGCCCTTGGCACCTGTGCGGGCAGAGTACGGGTGGCGCCATCGTGGTCGACCACCTGTTGCACCGGGGCGAGCAAAGCCCGGCCGACGGACAGGTGATTCTGCTTGCGCCGCTGGTGCGGCCCAGTGCCTGGCGGTGGTCGAAGTTCAGCTACTGCGTGCTGCGCCATTTCGTCAACGGCATCGAACGGCGGTTCAGTGAGAACACCAATGACCCGGCATTCCTGACGTTCCTGGAGGCCGACCCGCTGCAACCGCGCCGCCTCCCGACCGCATGGGTCGGTGCACTGATCGCCTGGGTCAAGCGCATAGAAGCGGCGCCACGCAGCACGCGGCGGCCCTTGATCGTACAGGGTGAGGCGGATGGCACGGTAGACTGGCCCTACAACCTCGAAGTGCTCAAGGCCAAGTTCACCGAGCCGCAGATCCTGATGCTGCCCGACGCGCGGCACCACCTGGCCAATGAACTGCCCGGCATTCGCCAGCGTTACTTCGCCTTCATCGACCAGCGCCTGGGCTGATCACTTGAGGTCGGCAGCGCTCTGGCCCACCGCCAGCCCCGCTCGCACCGCCGCCAGTGCCGCCTGGTAATACGCCTTGCCTTCGGTCGATTCGGCGAAGGTGGCGAACGCTTCAAGCTCGGCGTCGGACAAGTCGCGGTAGACGTACAGCAAGGTATTGTTGAGGTCTTCGCCGATCTGGTTCATCAGCCGTTGGCGCTGGCCGTCGAGCAGGCCCTGGGCCTGGCCGCCGCCGAACAGGCCGGGGATCATCGAGCTGAGGCTGTCGGCGGCGACGCCGGCAATCGCCAGGCTGACTTCGGCACCCGCCTCGCGGGCTGGCAGCGCCTGGGCCAGGTGGCCGATGAGCAGCAAACGGTCGTCGCTGGCCTGGATCTTCGGCAGGCCTTTGGCATGCTTGGCCAATTGGTCCTTGCGCGTGGCCTGCAGTTCGGCGGCCACCACCTTGCGGCCCAGCGGCGACTGGAAGAAGGCCAGCGCGGGTGCGGGGTTGTTCAGGGTGGCACGCAGTTGCGCCTGGGCACGACGGTCCACGGCCTGGGCCTGGAAGCGCTGATTGCTGTTGTTGACCAGCGCTTGGTAGACCGCAGGCGGCAGGCTGTTGCGATAGCGTTCCTGGGCGGCGCTCAGGGCATCGTTGAAGTGGGCGCGCTGGTCGGGCCAGCCGGCGGCCTTGTACAGTTGATCCAGGTTGTCTGCCCAGACAGGCATGGCGCAGATCATCAGCAGAATCAGGGAAAACAGACGGCGCATTCAGGACTCCTGTCGGCAGGCTGCCATTGTCCTTGTCCCAGCGTCGGTTTGTCGAGATACCTGCGCGCTTCTCAGCCAAGTGGCGCTGTGCGAGTGCAGGGCTAATGGATATGATGCGCGCCATGCACACCTCCCCTGAACACCCGATGCTTGCGGCCGTCGTCGACGATCTGGCCACCCATGGCTGGTCCCAGCAGGCGCTCTTTCTGCCTGCCGACCTGGTGCGCGCGCTGGCGGCCGAGTGCCGACGCCGTGATGCCGAAGGCGAACTCAACCCGGCTGGGGTCGGGCGCGGGGCTTCACAGGAGGTACGCGAGGCGATCCGCGGCGACCAGATCCAGTGGATCGACCCCGGCCAGGCCGCCGCCTGCGACCAGTACCTGGCAGCCATGGACCAGCTGCGCCTGGCCATCAACCAGGGGCTGTTTCTCGGCCTGGAAGACTTCGAATGCCATTTCGCCCTGTACCCACCAGGGGCGTTCTACCGCCGTCACCTGGATCGCTTCCGTGACGATGACCGGCGCATGGTCTCGGCGGTGTTCTACCTGAACGAGGGTTGGCAGCCGCAGGATGGCGGCCAGTTACGCATGTTCCTGGCCAATGGTGTCGAGCACGATGTGCAGCCTGTGGCCGGCTGCCTGGTGGTGTTTCTGGCGGGCGATGTGCCCCATGAGGTGTTGCCGGCCGGGCGTGAGCGACTGTCGTTGACCGGCTGGTTCCGCAGGCGTGGCAATGACCCGTTCTGAGCTGCCGAAGGTACTGGTCAGCGCTTGCCTGCTGGGGCAGCCGGTGCGCTATGACGGCCGCGCCAGTGGCCACCCGGGCCTGTTGCAGCTCTGGCAGGGCGAAGGGCGGGTGGTGCCGTTGTGCCCGGAAGTGGCCGGCGGCCTGCCGACCCCGCGCCCGCTTGCGGAGATCCCCGGCGGACAGGGCGGCGAGGTGCTCGACGGCCAGGCACAGGTGTTGACGGTATCCGGTGAGGACGTCAGCGACGCCTTCCTGGCGGGTGCTCAACTGGCATTGGCGCTGGTGCGCCGGCACGGGATTCGGGTCGCGGTGCTCAAGTCCGGCAGCCCCTCGTGTGGTAATCGCCTGACCTACGATGGCACCTTCAGTGGGGTGAAGGTGCCGGGGGAAGGGGTGACCACGGCCTTGCTGCGGCGCGAGGGGGTGCTGGTGTTCAGTGAGCTGGAGCTGGATGAAGCGCAGCAGGCACTGGCGAACGTGTAGGCGCGGTCACTGGCCTGCGGCCGTCTCCTGCACACCCTTGAACCACTTCTGCTCAAGCTCCGCCGTGCGCCCGCTGTCCTTGAGGCGCTGCAAGGCGTTGTTCACCGCGCTCTCGAATGCCGGGTTGTCCTTCTGGAACGGGATGACCAGCTTTTTCTCGCCAAAAGGCTGGCTCAGGTCGAACGGTGTATCGGCTTTGGGCGCGTTGTCCAACGGGGTCAGGGTGATGTCGTACTTGCCACTTTCGACACCTGGCAGCACTTCGGCCGCAGGCGTTTCGATGAACTCGGCACGCAGGTCCAGTTGGTTGGCCAACGCTTGGCCGAAGTCGATTTCAAAGCCCGTCAGGTGGTCGTTTTCTTTGAACGCATACGGCGAGTTGTCGGCCTGCACGGCAATGCGCAGTTCGCCCCGGTCGGCGATTTCGTCGATCAGCTCGGCTTGAGCCAATGGCGTGATCAGTACTGCCAGCAGTACACCTATGGTCGAACGCATGTAATGCCCCTTTATCCTTTGGCAAATGAATAACTTTCGCCACGACTTTCTTCCTCGTCGTGGTCGAGCGCAGCCTATGACCTTGAAGCCTTGGCGAGGTTTAACCCTAACTGAAATATTTCTCTTTGTGGGCTATGGTGAACTACCGCCGCCGATCGTTTGCAGGTGGCGGTCAATAAGTGAATCACAGGAGAAGTGAATGAACAGCCTATTTTCGCGTGCTGCCGTAGCCGGTCTGCTGATGGGGGCCTCGGTGTTCGCCAGTGCTGCGGATGCCCTGAAGAGCCAGGAGCCGCCCAAGGATGCCAAGGTCTTCATCGTTTCCCCCGCCGATGGCGCTACGGTCGACAAGACCTTCACCGTCAAGTTCGGCATCGAGGGCATGGGGCTAAAACCTGCGGGTGACCAGACCCCGCATACCGGGCATCACCATTTGCTGGTGGATGTCGACAAGCAGCCGGTGGCCGACATGCCGCTGCCAACCAGCCTGATGCCGGAGAACAACGCGCCGCTGCCGGCCGGCCCGCAAGTGCTGCACTTCGGCAAGGCACAGACCGAGGCGACCATTACCCTGACGCCGGGCAAGCACACCTTGCAGCTGGTGCTGGGTGACCAGTATCACGTGCCGTTCAAGCCGAGCGTTGAATCGAAGAAGGTCACGGTCACTGTGGAAGAGTGAAACAGGCCTGCGCAGCAGGCCCAGGATCCAAACGAAAAAGGGAGGCCACCAGGGCCTCCCTTTTTCATGATGCAGTGAAACTTAGAACAGTACGCGGGAGCGGATGGTGCCCTTGACGTGCTGCAGCTTCTCCTGCGCCAGGTCCGAGTATTCGGCGTCGACGTCGATTACCACGTAACCCACTTTCTCGTTGGTCTGCAGGAACTGACCGGAGATGTTGATGCCGTTCTCGGCGAAGACCTTGTTGATCTCGCTGAGCACGCCTGGGATGTTTTCGTGGATGTGCAGCAGGCGGTGTTTGCCTGGGTGCGCCGGCAGGGCAACTTCCGGGAAGTTGACCGAAGACACCGAAGTACCGTTGTCGCTGTACTTGACCAGCTTCTCGGCAACTTCCAGGCCGATGTTGGCCTGGGCCTCTGCGGTGGAACCACCGATGTGCGGGGTCAGGATCACGTTGTCCAGGCCGCGCAGCGGGCTTTCGAACTCTTCGTCGTTGGAGCGCGGCTCGACCGGGAATACGTCGATGGCGGCGCCGATCAGGTGCTTGTCCTTGATCGCGGCGGCCAGGTGATCCAGCTCGACCACGGTACCGCGGGCGGCGTTGATCAGGATCGAACCCTTCTTCATCGCGCGGATTTCCTTCTCGCCGATCATCCACTGGGTGGATGGCAGCTCAGGCACGTGCAGCGACACGATATCGGCCAGGCCCAGCAGCTCGTGCAGGCTGGCGACCTGTACAGCGTTGCCCAGCGGCAGCTTGGTCAGCGGGTCGAAGAAGTAGACCTGCATGCCCAGGTTCTCGGCCAGGACCGACAGTTGGGTGCCGATCGAGCCGTAGCCGACGATGCCCAGCTTCTTGCCGCGGATCTCGAAGGAATTGGCCGCGCTCTTGATCCAGCCGCCACGGTGGCAGGAAGCGTTCTTCTCAGGGATGCCGCGCAGCAGCAGGATGGCTTCGGCCAGCACCAGCTCGGCCACCGAACGGGTGTTGGAGTACGGTGCGTTGAACACGGCGATACCGCGCTCGCGGGCCGCTTCCAGGTCGACCTGGTTGGTACCGATGCAGAAGCAGCCAACCGCGACCAGCTTCTTCGCACAGTCGAAGATCTCTTCGGTCAGTTGCGTGCGCGAACGGATGCCGATGAAGTGGGCATCGGCGATCTTTTCCTTCAGCTCGGCTTCCGGCAACGAACCAGTGAGGTATTCGATGTTGGTGTAGCCGGCAGCCTTGAGGGTATCGACCGCGTTCTGGTGCACACCTTCAAGAAGAAGGAACCGGATCTTGCTCTTGTCGAGAGAAGTCTTGCTCATCTGCGTAAACCTGTATCCCGGAGAAAAAATGGCGAGGGGTGATGCTAGGCGCGGCATCGGCCTTAGCATGAACAGCGGGAGGGCTATGCTAGCATACGCGACACAATCTGAGCTTATCCCGACAGGTGAAGAGTGCTCAGGGTGACTATGAATAAGTCGAGAGTTCCAGCGATGAACCACCCCGCTGTTATTGATGAACTGATGACCCTTGTCGACCCTGGCAAGGTCCTGACCGACGCGGCTTCCCTCGAAGCCTATGGCAAGGACTGGACCAAGCATTACCCGCCCGCGCCGACTGCCATTGTGTTGCCCAAGACTGTCGAGCAAGTGCAGGCGATTGTGCGCTGGGCCAATGCGCACAAGGTGGCCTTGGTGCCATCTGGCGGGCGCACCGGGCTTTCCGGTGGCGCGGTGGCCGCCAATGGTGAAGTCGTGGTCGCCTTCGACTACATGAACCAGATTCTCGATTTCAATGCCTTCGACCGCACCGTGGTCTGCCAGCCAGGGGTGATCACTCGGCAGCTGCAGGCCTATGCCGAAGAACAGGGCCTGTATTACCCGGTGGACTTCGCCTCCAGCGGCTCCAGCCAGATTGGCGGCAACATTGGTACCAATGCCGGCGGGATCAAGGTCATTCGTTACGGCATGACCCGCAACTGGGTGGCCGGGCTGAAAGTGGTCACCGGCAAGGGCGAGCTGCTGGAACTGAACAAAGACCTGATCAAGAACGCCACCGGCTACGACCTGCGCCAGCTGTTCATTGGCGCCGAGGGCACGCTGGGCTTCGTGGTCGAGGCGACCATGCGCCTGGACCGCGCCCCGCGCAACCTCACCGCGATGGTGCTGGGCACGCCAGACTTCGACTCGATCATGCCGGTGCTGCATGCCTTCCAGGGCAAGCTCGACCTGACCGCCTTCGAGTTCTTCTCCGACAAGGGCCTGGCCAAGATCATGGGCCGTGGCGACGTGCCGGCGCCGTTCGAGACCGATTGCCCGTTCTATGCGCTGCTGGAGTTCGAGGCCAGTACCGAGGAGGTCGCCAACGAAGCCTTGGCTACCTTCGAGCACTGCGTCGAGCAAGGCTGGGTGCTGGACGGGGTGATGAGCCAGAGCGAAACCCAGCTCAAAAACCTGTGGAAGCTGCGCGAGTACTTGTCCGAAACCATCTCGCACTGGACACCGTACAAGAACGACATTTCCGTCACCGTGTCGAAAGTGCCCGCGTTCCTGCGTGATATCGACGCCATCGTCGCAGAGCATTACCCGGACTACGAAGTGGTTTGGTACGGCCATATCGGCGACGGCAACCTGCACCTGAACATCCTCAAACCCGACGCCATGAGCAAGGATGACTTCTTTGCCTCGTGCGCCAAGGTCAACAAGTGGGTGTTCGAAATCGTCCAGCGCTACAACGGCTCGATCTCCGCCGAGCATGGTGTGGGCATGACCAAGCGCGACTACCTGGGCTACAGCCGCTCGCCCGAAGAAATCGCCTGCATGAAAGCAATAAAGGCCGTCTTCGACCCTAACGGCATCATGAATCCGGGTAAGATCTTCGCACCCGTATAAAAAGCAGTATCCAGAGGAGTCGGCCATGAGTTACCAGCACCAGTACGTAGACGGCACGCGCATTCACTTCCCGATGGGCAAGGTGGTGTGCATCGGCCGCAACTATGCCGAGCATGCCAAGGAACTGGACAACCCCATCCCCAGCGAGCCGTTGCTGTTCATCAAGCCGGGTAGCTGCGTGGTGCCGCTGGAAGGTGGTTTCAAGATCCCGACCGACCGTGGTGCCGTGCACTACGAGGCCGAGATCGCCGTGCTGATTGGCAAGCCGTTGTCCACCCGGCCGACCGAAGAGGAGGTGCTCGACGCCATCTCCGGTTTCGCCCCGGCGCTCGACCTGACCCTGCGCGACGTGCAGGCCAAGCTCAAGGAAAAGGGCCTGCCGTGGGAGCTGAGCAAGAGCTTCGACGGCGCCTGCGTGCTGCCGCCGTTCGTTTCGGCGTCCAGTTTCGAGGACGTGACCGACATCCCGGTGCGCCTGACCCTCAATGGCGAAGTGGTGCAGGACGGCACCAGCGCGATGATGCTCAACCCGATCGTGCCGATCATCCAGCACATTGCTGCGCATTTCTCGCTGCAGGCCGGCGACGTGATTCTGACCGGTACACCCGCTGGCGTAGGCCCGTTCAATGTCGGTGATGAGCTGGTGCTGGAACTGCCGGGTGTCAGCCGCTTCGAAAGCCGGGTGCTCTAACCTGGCACCGCTTGTGTAGGAGCGGCCTTGCGTCGCGAACGGGCCGCAAAGCGGCCCCTCGATTTCAGCGTCGCCGCCAATATCCCGGGGCTGCTTCGCACCCCTTTCCGACCGGTCCGGCGCCCCGGCAAGGCCGCGCCTACACACACGCGGATGTAACCTGACGGGTTTTTACCGTTTTTTCACACGGCATCTGGATAATGCGCAAACCTTCGCCCATTCACCCAGGATAACTCTGCATGGCATTGCCTTCCGGCGCCCCCGTTTCTGCAAAGCCCAAGCGACGCTTCTACCTGCGCTGGCCCTTTGGCCTGGCAGTTGCTGCGGTCATCGGCTATGGCGTCGCCGTGGCCATGCACTGGGATGACCGCGCGGTGCTGTGGATCCAGGAAAGCTTTGAAAGCACGGCCGAGCAGAGCGAGAGCGTGTGGTTGCCGGCCTACCAGGTCGATATCGACGCCAAACCTCTGCCGGGCATGGACGATGACGAAGCCTCGGACATCGCCTTCAACCCGCAAACCCGCACCCTGTTCGCCGTCATGGGCAAGAACCCGTTCCTGGTCGAGCTGAGCCTGGACGGCAATGTGCTGCGCCAGATCCCGCTGCACGGCTGGAACAACCCGGAAGGGGTGGCGGTGATGGAGGGTGGGCACCTGGCGATCGTCGACGAGCGGCTGCACGACCTGACCGTGGTCAAGGTGGATGCGCACACCACAGCGCTCAACCACGGCGATTTCCCAAGCTACGACCTGGGCAAGTCGGTGAAGAGCAACAAGGGCTTCGAAGCTGTGGCCTGGGACCCTTTGCGCCAACGCCTGGTGATCGGCGAAGAGCGCCCGCCCAAGCTCTACACCTGGAGCACCGATGGCCGGAGCCCGCTCAAGGGCGACAAACAGCCGCTGCCCAGTGATGAACTCGACCTGCGCAACCTTTCGGCCCTTGGCGTGGACCCGCGTACCGGGCACCTGCTGGTGCTGTCGGCAGACTCCAACATGTTGCTGGAGCTGGATGAGCAGGGCCAGCAAGTGAGCTTCATGACCTTGCTGGGTGGTTTCAACGGCCTTGAAGACACCATTCCGCGTGCCGAAGGCGTGGCCATGGACGACAAGGGCAACCTGTACATGGTCAGCGAGCCGGCGCTTTTCTATCGTTTCAAGAAAAACTGACACGATCATCTGATTTTTCGGATGATGGCATTAAGCTTTAGTTCAGTTGTTCGTGGTTAGATTCGTCACCCCTTCGTCGAGTCTGCCTCAAATGCGTCGTTTTCTTCGCCTGTCACTGATCCCGGCCTTCATTGGCCTGCTCTTGCTCGGTTGGGCCGGGCAAGAGTTTCGCCTGTTCGAGCGGGGCTGGTTCAACCTCAAGACCTGGTGGCAGCCTGCCGAACAAGGCATTGGCCTGGACCGCTATCGGGTAGTGGTCGAGGCACAGCCTGTCGAGGGCCTGGATGACGACATTTCGGCCCTGACCTACGACCCCGACCGCAAGACCCTGTTCACCGTCACCAATGCACGCTCGGAGCTGATCGAGCTGTCGCTGGACGGCCGCATCCTGCGGCGGGTGCCGCTGACCGGCTTCGGCGACCCGGAAGCGGTGGAGTACGTGGGGCCCAACAGTTATGTGATCACCGATGAACGCCAGCAGCGGCTGATTCGCGTGCGCCTTGATGACGACACGCTGTTCCTCGATGCCGGTGATGCCGAGCAGTTGACCCTGGGCATTGGCCTGAACGGCAACAAGGGCTTCGAGGGGTTGGCTTACGACTCGGCCGGTAAGCGCTTGTTCGTGGCCAAGGAGCGTGACCCGATGCTGATCTACGAAGTGCATGGCTTCCCGCATGAAAACCCCGAGCAGCCTTATGCCGTGAATGTGGTGCAGGATCGCAAGCGTGATTCGCGTTTGTTCGTGCGGGATCTGTCCAGTTTGCAGTTCGATGAACGCAGCGGCCACCTGCTGGCGTTGTCGGATGAATCGCGGCTGGTGCTGGAGCTCGACGTGAAGGGCAGGCCGCTGAGCACCCTGTCGTTGCGCAAGGGTTACCAGGGGTTGAAGCAGACGGTGCCGCAGGCGGAAGGGATCGCCATGGACGAGGCGGGGACCATTTACCTGGTCAGTGAGCCGAACCTGTTCTATGTGTTCAAGCAGCCGGCAGATTGATTGGCCTTGAGGGCCGCTTCGCGGGGCAAAGCCCGCCCCACAGACGCCCCCGCTGGATTGAAAAGGCGGGGATCTATGGGCGCGGCGGTTCGGCGATCCGACTTGCCCCGCGAAGGAGGGGTTACTCGGCCTTCAGGCTCTGCACGCCTTCAGCGGTGCCCAGCAGCAGCAGGTCTGCCGGACGTGCCGCGAACAGGCCGTTGGTGACCACGCCGACGATCGCATTGATCTGCGCTTCCAGCTCGACCGGGTTGGTGATCTGCAGGTTGTACACATCCAGGATCACGTTGCCGTTGTCGGTCAGCACGCCTTCACGGTACACCGGGTCACCGCCCAGTTTGACCAGCTGGCGCGCCACGTGGCTGCGGGCCATCGGGATCACTTCGACCGGCAGCGGGAAGGCGCCCAGCACCGGCACCAGCTTGCTGGCATCGGCGATGCAGATGAAGGTCTTGGCCACGGCCGCGACGATCTTCTCGCGGGTCAGGGCCGCGCCACCGCCTTTGATCAGGTTCAGGTGCGCGTCGCTCTCGTCGGCACCGTCGACATAGAACTCCAGCTCGCTGACGCTGTTCAGCTCGTAGACCGGGATGCCATGGCCCTTCAGACGCTGGGCAGTGGCCTCGGAGCTGGCGACCGCGCCATCGAAGGCGGTCTTGTGCTGAGCCAGGGCGTCGATGAAGAAGTTGGCGGTCGAACCGGTACCGACGCCGACAACGCTCTTTTCATCCAGCTTGGGCAGAATGAAGTCGACAGCGGCCTGGGCGACGGCCTGTTTGAGTTGGTCCTGGGTCATGCGGGCTCCGAGAGGGGCGGGGGAGGTTTCAAAGGGGCTTAGTATAACGGCTTGCGCGGCTTTGCTGTGGTCGCCCGACGTAGCGCTGGGGTAGACTCGCAGCCCTTGTCCTGCGGCCAGTGATGCTTTCCCGATGCTCGAACAGTACGTCAAGAAGATCCTCACCTCGCGCGTCTACGACGTCGCTGTCGAAACCCCGCTGCAAAGCGCCGGGCAGCTGAGCAAGCGCCTGGGCAACCAGATTTTGCTCAAGCGTGAAGACCTGCAGCCGGTGTTCTCGTTCAAGATCCGTGGGGCGTACAACAAGCTGGCGCAATTGAGCCCGGAAGAGCTGGCCCGCGGTGTGGTCACCGCTTCGGCCGGCAACCATGCCCAGGGCCTGGCCCTGGCGGCCCGCGAGCTGGGTATCAAGGCCACGATCGTGATGCCCAAGACCACCCCGGAGATCAAGATCGAAGGCGTGCGTTCGCGTGGCGGCAAGGTGGTGCTGCATGGCGACTCGTTCCCCGAGGCGCTGGCCTACTCGCTGAAGCTGGTCGACGAAAAGGGCTTCGTCTATATCCACCCTTATGATGACCCGCACACCATCGCCGGCCAGGGCACCGTGGCCATGGAAATCCTGCGTCAGCACCCAGGCCGGCTGGACGCGATCTTCGTGCCGGTCGGTGGCGGCGGCCTGATCGCCGGTATCGCTGCCTACGTGAAGTACCTGCGCCCGGAAATCAAGGTGATCGGCGTCGAGCCGGACGACTCCAACTGCTTGCAGGCCGCCATGGCTGCGGGCGAGCGCGTGGTGCTGCCGCAGGTCGGGCTGTTCGCCGACGGTGTGGCGGTGGCGCAGATCGGCCAGCACACGTTCGATATTTGCCGCCTGCACGTGGATGAGGTGGTTACCGTCAGTACTGACGAGATCTGCGCAGCAATCAAGGATATCTACGACGATACCCGCTCGATCACCGAGCCTGCCGGGGCGCTGGGTGTTGCCGGCATCAAGAAGTATGTCGAGCTGTACGGCGTGACCGGCCAGACCCTGGTCGCCATCGATTCGGGCGCCAACGTGAACTTCGATCGCCTGCGCCATGTGGCCGAGCGGGCCGAACTGGGCGAGAAGCGCGAGGCGATCATCGCCGTCACCATCCCCGAGCGCCCTGGCAGCTTCAAGGCCTTCTGCGAAGCGATCGGCAAACGCCAGATCACCGAATTCAACTACCGCAAGCACACCTCCGACGAGGCGCATATCTTCGTCGGCGTGCAGACCCACCCGGACAACGACCCGCGCGCGGTGCTGGTGCAGCAGTTGATCGAGCAGGGCTTCCCGGTCACCGACCTGACCGACAACGAACTGGCCAAGCTGCACATCCGGCACATGGTCGGTGGCCATTCGGCCGGTGCCAGTGATGAGATCGTGCTGCGCTTCGAGTTCCCGGAGCGTCCGGGTGCGTTGTTCAACTTCCTCAACAAACTGGGCGGGCGCTGGAATATCTCGATGTTCCACTACCGTAACCACGGCGCGGCCGACGGGCGTGTGGTGGCGGGGCTGCAGGTGCCAGAGGACGAGCGCCACCTGGTGCCGGCGGCCTTGGCGAAAATCGGCTACCCGTATTGGGACGAGACCGAGAACCCGGCTTACCGGCTGTTTCTGGGCTGAGCGGCTAAGCTGGGGCTGACGGCCTGCACAAGGACAATCGAAACATGGAACACCTGACCACACTCAAAACCTTGCACATCCTCGCCACCGCGCTGCTGCTTCTGGGCGCGCTGGGCCTGGCGATCTGGACGGTTCGCGCCCGCAGGCTGGGCGATGGCGAGGCTTACGGCAAATTGCTGCGGCGGCCGCTGGTGTTTGTCTGGCTGGTCATGGGCCTGTGCCTGGTGAGCATGCCGTTCACGGGCTGGTGGCTGGTGCACCTGGTGGGCTGGCCGCTGGGGCAGACCTGGGTGCTGGCTTCCAGCGTCATCTATACCTTCGGGGCATTGGCGGTGTGGTGGCTGCTGGTGCGCTTGAATCGGCTGCGCAAGGCTGAGGTGGTGGGGTTGCGGTTTACCTTGGCCTTGGCGGTGTTCAGCGGGGTGTGCTTCCTGTCGATTGCCGGACTGATGGGCGCCAAGCCGGTCTGAACCTGCCGGCCGCTTCGCAGGTATCCGCGAAGCGGCCGGCACAGACAACATCAATCCCTCAGCGAAATTACCGGCCACCCGCGCTGCTGCGCCTCCGCCTGCAGGTTAGGGTCCGGGTCCACCGCCACCGGGTGAGTCACCTGCTGCAGCAACGGCAAGTCATTCATCGAATCGCTATAGAAATAGCTGTCTGCCAGGTCATAGTCGTTTTCCAGCATCCAGCGCTGCAACCTCGTCACCTTCCCTTCACGGAAACACGGTATATCGGTACTGCGCCCGGTAAAGCGGCCATCACGGGTTTCGCATTCGGTCGCCAGCAGGGTGCGCACGCCCAGGCGGCGGGCAATCGGCGCGGTCACGAAACGGTTGGTGGCAGTGATGATTACCAGTTTGTCGCCCGCTTCGCGGTGCTGCTGCAGCAATGCCAGGGCCTTGGGCAGGATGATCGGCTCGATGCAGTCGCGCATGAAATCGCGGTGCCACGCGTCGAGCTGGGCCGTAGGCGTTGCCGCGAGAATCTCCATGGAAAAGGCCAGGTAGGCCTGCAGGTCCAGGGTGCCGTGCAGGTAGTCCTGGTAGAAGGCATCGTTGCGTTGTTTGTAGGCAACCGGGTCGAGAATGCCGCGCTCGCACAGATAGTCACCCCAGGCATGGTCGCTGTCGCCACCGAGGAGGGTATTGTCCAGGTCGAATAAAGCCAGGCGCATCGCGTTCACTCGCATCAGCCACAGGGTAGGCCCGCAGAATACGGAGTTTTCACCTCGCTGCACATAAGCTTGGCGGGCGCGTTGCTGCGCTCGCAGGCTTTGTGGAACAATGCGGTGACATGCGTTTGCGAGGTTGCTGCCGTGATCGACCCGGATGGTTTTCGCCCCAATGTCGGGATCATTCTCACGAATGATGCCGGGCAGGTGCTATGGGCTCGACGGATCAACCAGGATGCCTGGCAATTCCCCCAGGGTGGTATCAACCCTGACGAGACGCCGGAAGATGCCCTGTACCGCGAGCTGAACGAAGAAGTTGGCCTTGAACGCGATGATGTGGAAATTCTTGCCTGCACCCGCGGCTGGTTGCGTTATCGTTTACCCCAGCGTCTGGTGCGTACGCACAGCCAGCCGCTGTGCATCGGCCAGAAACAGAAGTGGTTTCTGCTGCGTCTGGTCAGCAATGAACAAAGGGTACGGATGGACCTGACGGGCAAGCCGGAGTTCGACGGCTGGCGCTGGGTCAGCTATTGGTACCCGCTGGGCCAGGTTGTGACATTCAAGCGCGAGGTCTACCGTCGCGCCCTGAAAGAGCTAGCACCGCGTCTGCTGACGCGCGACTGACGACGGAGTTCGACCCCGAGCCATGCTCAATACGCTGCGCAAGATCGTCCAGGAAGTGAACTCCGCCAAAGATCTCAAGACGGCGTTGGGGATCATTGTCTTGCGCGTCAAGGAGGCCATGGGCAGCCAGGTCTGCTCGGTCTATCTGCTCGACCCGGAAACCAACCGCTTTGTGCTGATGGCCTCCGAGGGCCTGAACAAGCGTTCGATCGGCAAGGTCAGCATGGCCCCCAACGAGGGCCTGGTCGGCCTGGTCGGTACCCGGGAAGAGCCGCTGAACCTGGAAAATGCCGCCGATCACCCGCGTTATCGCTACTTTGCCGAAACCGGTGAAGAAAAATTCGCCTCCTTCCTGGGTGCGCCGATCATTCACCACCGTCGTGTGGTTGGGGTATTGGTCATCCAGCAGAAGGAGCGCCGCCAGTTCGATGAGGGCGAAGAAGCCTTCCTGGTTACCATGAGCGCCCAGCTCGCCGGGGTTATCGCCCATGCCGAGGCGACTGGCTCGATTCGTGGCCTGGGCCGCCAGGGCAAGGGCATCCAGGAAGCTCGCTTCGTCGGTGTGCCGGGCTCGCCAGGCGCTGCCGTGGGGCGTGCGGTGGTGATGCTGCCGCCGGCCGACCTCGAAGTGGTGCCGGACAAGACCGTCGAAGACATCGACGCTGAACTCAAGCTGTTCCAGAACGCCCTTGAAGGCGTGCGCGCCGACATGCGCAAGCTGTCGGCAAAGCTGGCCACCCAGCTGCGCCCCGAAGAGCGCGCCTTGTTCGACGTGTACCTGATGATGCTCGAGGACGCCGCCCTGGGCGGCGAAGTGACCGAGGTCATCAAGACCGGCCAGTGGGCCCAGGGCGCGTTGCGCCAGGTGGTCGGCGAACACGTCAACCGCTTCGAACTGATGGACGACGACTACCTGCGTGAGCGGGCTTCGGACGTCAAGGACCTTGGCCGCCGACTGCTGGCCTACCTGCAGGAGGCACGCTCGCAGTCGCTGGTGTACGCCGACAACACCATCCTGGTCAGCGAAGAACTGACCCCGGCGATGCTCGGCGAAGTGCCTGAAGGCAAGCTGGTCGGCCTGGTTTCGGTACTGGGCTCGGGCAACTCCCACGTCGCTATCCTGGCCCGTGCCATGGGTATCCCCACGGTGATGGGCCTGGTCGACCTGCCGTATTCGAAGGTCGACGGCATCGAGCTGATCGTCGACGGTTACAAGGGTGAGGTGTTCACCAACCCCAGCGACGTGCTGCGCAAGCAGTACAGCGAAGTGGTCGAGGAGGAGCGCCAGCTGGCGCAGGGCCTGGATGCACTGCGTGAGCTGCCTTGCATCACCCCCGACGGCCACCGTATGCCGCTGTGGGTCAACACCGGCCTGCTGGCCGACGTCGCACGTGCCCAGCAGCGCGGCGCCGAAGGGGTAGGCCTGTACCGCACCGAAGTGCCGTTCATGATCAACCAGCGCTTCCCCAGCGAGAAAGAGCAGCTGGCGATCTACCGTGAGCAACTGGCGGCCTTTCACCCGCTGCCGGTGACCATGCGTACCCTGGATATCGGCGGGGACAAGGCGCTGTCGTACTTCCCGATCAAGGAAGAAAACCCCTTCCTGGGTTGGCGCGGCATCCGCGTCACCCTCGACCACCCGGAAATCTTCCTGGTCCAGACCCGCGCGATGCTCAAGGCCAGCGAAGGCCTGAACAACCTGCGTATCCTGCTGCCAATGATTTCCGGCATCCATGAGCTGGAAGAAGCCCTGCACCTGATTCACCGCGCCTGGGGCGAGGTGCGTGACGAAGGCACCGATGTGCCGATGCCACCGGTTGGGGTGATGGTCGAAATCCCCGCGGCGGTGTACCAGACCAAGGAGCTGGCGCGGCAGGTCGACTTCCTGTCGGTCGGTTCCAACGACCTGACCCAATACCTGCTGGCAGTCGACCGTAACAACCCACGGGTCGCCGACCTGTACGACTACCTGCACCCGGCGGTGCTGCAGGCGCTCAATACCGTGGTGCGCGATGCCCACGGCGAGGGCAAGCCGGTGAGCATCTGCGGTGAGATGGCCGGTGACCCGGCGGCGGCGGTACTGTTGATGGCCATGGGCTTCGACAGCCTATCGATGAACGCCACCAACCTGCCCAAGGTGAAGTGGATGCTGCGCCAGATCAACATGAGCAAGGCCAAGGAACTGCTGACCGATGCCATGAGCCATGACAACCCGCAGGTTATCCACAGCTCGTTGCAGCTGGCGTTGAAGAACCTTGGGCTGGCGCGGATGATCGGGCCTGGGGCCAACAAGACCCTCTGATACCTGCCCCGCGAAGGGGCCGGTACTGCCGAAACACTTCTATCAGACCATTACCTCAACTTCCCCCAAATGCCCCCCAAATGGCCCGAAACTGCGTTCAATAAGCCGTCTTTCACCCTGATCATCCACGATCAGCACCGTACTGGCCCGCGTTCCATAATTCTGGCTGGCAATAAACACACTCGACAGCAGCTTCTCGGTCGCTACCCCCACGCCAGTCTCCGGCAGCTCAGCCTCAGGCGCCGTCTCGCCATCGGCCAGCAACGCCAGCAAACGCTGCGGGTCAGCTGAGCCCAGCAACCGTTCCAGCCCGTCGCGCGCCTTGACCAGCTTGGGCCACGGCGTATCCAGCCCGGCATTGGAAAGCCCGTACACCCCAGCCTCCAGCAAACGCGGCGCCGCGTCTCGAGCGTGCAGATACCCCAACTGCGTACCATCGCCCACCAGCAGGTTGAACCCCGAATACTGGCTGCTGCGGCTGGCTACCTGGTCCAGATACGCTTCAACGCCAAGCTCTCCCTGCAGAAACGCCGCCACCAGCTCCCCACGGGAACGCACGCCAAGCGCCTGCCCAGGGTCGCGAATGTTGGTCAGCGCAGCGAAGCGCCCCTGCGGCCCCACGCCGAGCCACGTGCCGCCGGCCTCCAGGTCACGCCCGGCATACACCCCAGGCGCATCCTCCCAGGCCGCCAGGGCCTGCGTGGGGCGGGCATAGAACTCGTCGCGGTTGGCCGCCACGATCAGCGGCAGGGCATGCCCCGGCCGCCAGGCGAATACGATCAGGCACATCGGTTGGGCCTCTGTGTTTTGTGCCACTGTACCCACTGCGGCGGTGCTGATCCATCCTGTCACGAAGTTCACTAGAGCCTCGAGCCCGGCTTCCGTTACCATGCCGGATTGATTTGCTCAGGGGCAACGAATGGAGTTCGTACTCTATCTGCTGTTAGGCGCATGCGCTGGCGTGCTGGCCGGGCTGTTCGGCGTGGGCGGTGGCATCATCATCGTGCCGGTACTGGTGTTCAGCTTCACCTTGCAGGGCTTCGACCCTTCGGTATTGACCCACCTGGCAGTCGGCACTTCGTTGGCAACCATCATTTTCACCTCGATCAATGCGGTGCTCGAGCATCATCGCCGTGGAGCGGTGCAATGGCCGATCTTCACCTGGATGACCGTGGGCATCCTGCTCGGCGCCGGCGTCGGCGCCAAGACCGCATCCTTGATCCAGGGCCCGCTGCTGCAGAAGATCATCGGTGTGTTCGCCCTGATCATCGCCGCGCAAATGGCCCTGGACCTCAAGCCCAAGGCCAGCCGCGGCATCCCTGGCAAGCCCGCGCTGACCGCAGCAGGCGGGGTGATTGGCTGGGCTTCGGCGATCTTCGGTATCGGTGGCGGCTCGTTGACCGTGCCGTTCCTGACCTGGCGCAGCCTGCCCATGCAGCAGGCGGTGGCAACGTCCTCGGCCTGTGGCCTGCCGATTGCCCTGGCCAGTGCCCTGAGTTTCATGTGGCTGGGCTGGCACGAACAACACCTGCCGGCGCACAGCCTGGGTTACGTGTACCTGCCAGCGCTGCTCGGCATTGCCGTGACCAGTATGTTTTTCGCCCGCTTCGGCGCGCGCCTGGCGCACAAGCTGTCGCCACGCCTGCTCAAGCGTCTGTTCGCCGCGTTGCTGTTCTGCGTCGGCCTCAGCTTTTTGATTTAGCTCGCTGATTTGAAACTAGAGGAATATCCATGCTGCCTTACCCGCAGATAGACCCCGTGGCCGTGGCCCTCGGGCCACTGAAAATCCACTGGTACGGCCTGATGTACCTGGTCGGTATTGGCGGCGCCTGGCTGCTCGCCTCGCGTCGGCTGAACCGCTTCGACCCCACCTGGTCCCGTGAAAAGCTGTCCGACCTGGTGTTCTGGTTGTCGATGGGGGTGATCGTCGGCGGTCGCCTGGGCTACGTGCTGTTCTATGACCTGCACGCCTACCTGGCCAACCCGACGCTGATTTTCGAGGTGTGGAAGGGCGGCATGTCGTTCCATGGCGGCTTCATCGGCGTGATGCTGGCGGCGTTGTGGTTCGGCAAGCGCAACAACAAGACCTTCTTCGAGCTGATGGACTTCGTTGCGCCGATGGTACCGATCGGCCTGGGCGCCGGGCGTATCGGCAACTTCATCAATGCCGAGCTGTGGGGCAAGGCCACCGACGTGCCGTGGGCAATGGTGTTCCCGCCGTTCAGCGACCCAGAGCAACTGCCACGCCACCCGTCGCAGTTGTACCAGTTCGCCCTGGAAGGCGTGGCACTGTTCCTGATTCTCTGGCTGTATTCGCGCAAGCCGCGGCCAACCATGGCGGTCTCCGGGATGTTCGCGCTGTTCTACGGCATCTTCCGCTTCATCGTCGAATTCGTCCGGGTACCCGATGCCCAGCTGGGCTACATCGCCTGGGGCTGGCTGACCATGGGTCAGATACTCTGCATCCCGATGATTCTGGCCGGCCTCGGATTGATCTGGTGGGCTTATAATCGCAAACCCACGGCGACACCCGCCATCTGATTCCCGACGGCAGGGGCGATCCCTCTGCCGTTCTTGCTACAGGTAAGCCATGAAACAGTATCTTGACCTGGTCCGTGACGTCATCGAAAACGGCACCCTGCAGGAAAACCGCACCGGCATCCGCACCATCAGCCTGCCGGGCGCCATGCTGCGCTTCGACCTGCAGAAGGGCTTTCCGGCCATCACCACGCGCAAGCTGGCGTTCAAGTCGGCCATCGGCGAGATGGTCGGTTTTCTGCGTGGCGTGAAGAACGCCGGTGAATTCCGCGACCTGGGCTGCAAGGTCTGGGACCAGAACGCCAACGAAAACGCCCAGTGGCTGGCCAACCCGTTCCGCCAGGGGCATGACGACCTGGGTGAGATCTACGGCGTTCAGTGGCGCCAGTGGCCGGGCTACAAGCGTGTACCGCTGAGCAACCCGGCGGCCATCGAAATGGCTGAAAAGCAGGGGTTCCGCAAGATTGCCCAGGACGAGGAAGACGACCAGGCCTTTGTCATCCTGTACAAGGCCATCGACCAGGTGCGCCAGTGCCTGGACACCATCGCCAACGACCCGGGCAGCCGGCGCATCCTGTTCCACGGCTGGAACTGCGCCCAGCTGGATGAAATGGCCCTGCCGCCGTGCCACCTGCTGTACCAGTTCCACCCGAATGCCGAGACTCGGGAAATTTCCCTGACCCTGTACATTCGCTCCAACGACCTGGGCCTGGGCACGCCGTTCAACCTCACCGAGGGCGCGGCTTTGCTGTCGCTGTTCGGCCGCCTGACCGGCTACACGCCGCGCTGGTTCACGTATTTCATTGGCGATGCCCATGTGTATGAGAACCACCTGGACATGCTCAACGAACAGCTCAAACGCGAGCCGCTGCAAGCGCCGAAGCTGGTGATCAGCGACCGCGTGCCAGCGTTTGCCGAGACCGGCAAGTATGAGCCGCAGTGGCTGGAGCAGATCGAGCCGAGTGATTTCAGCCTGGAAGGGTATGAGCACCATGCGCCGATGACGGCGCCGATGGCGGTTTAACCTTCGCAATTGCTGGGGCGCAAAGCGCCCCCAGCATGCTCAATGCCCGTGGCTTCGCCCCACATGCGAATGCTCACCTTCCGGCACTGATACCGCCCCGTTCACCTCCAGTTGCTGCAAGATCGCGCACTCATTCCCTTGCGCATTGCACCGCTGCCGCAGTTCCACCAACTGCTCCTGCAACGCCACTAACCCATCGATCCGCGCCTGCACATGGGCGATATGCTCATCGATCAACGCATTGACGCTGCCGCACGACCCTTCAGGGCTGTCGCGCAGGCGTAGCAGGCTGCGGATCTCGTCCAGGGTCATGTCCAGGGTGCGGCAGTTGCGGATAAAGGTCAGCCGCTCGACGTGGGCTTGGGTGTAGAGCCGGTAATTGCCGTCGGTGCGCGCCGGCTCTGGCAACAGCTGCTCACGCTCGTAATAGCGGATGGTTTCCACGGCACAATCGGTGGCTTTTGCCAGTTCTCCAATCTTCATCGCGAAATCTCCAGCGGATGGCTTGACCCTATAGTGGCTACAGGGTGTTCACTTGGCAACAGGCTCACTTTAAGGATGACCCAATGAACCAGCCTGCCAGCCCCCACCACAAGCATGACCACCACGCCCACAGCTGCTGCGGTAGCGCCGCCGCCCCAGCGTTGGTGCAGTTGAGCGAAAAAGCCAGCGGCGACGCACAGCTCAGCCGCTTCCGTATCGAGGCCATGGACTGCCCCACCGAGCAAACGCTGATCCAGGACAAGCTGGGCAAGCTGGCGGGCATCGAGCAGTTGGAATTCAACCTGATCAACCGCGTACTTGGCGTGCGGCACACGCTGGGCGGCACCGTCGAGATCGAACGGGCCATCGACAGCCTGGGCATGAAGGCCGAACCCCTCATTGAAGGGGACGCGGCAACGGCCGCCAGCGCCTCGCCAAGCAAGACCCGCTGGTGGCCGCTGGGGCTGTCCGCTGTTGCCGCCATTGCCGCGGAAGTGGTGCATTTCACCGGGCTGGCGCCTGAGTGGCTGGTGGCCGCGCTGGCCTTGGCGGCGATCCTGGGTTGCGGCCTGGGCACCTACAAGAAGGGCTGGATCGCCCTGAAAAACCGCAACCTCAACATCAACGCTTTGATGAGCATTGCCGTGACCGGTGCGGTGCTGATCGGCCAGTGGCCGGAAGCGGCCATGGTGATGGTGCTGTTCACGGTCGCCGAGTTGATCGAGGCGCGCTCCCTGGACCGGGCCCGCAATGCCATCAGCGGCCTGATGCAGCTCACCCCCGACATGGCGACGGTACAGCAGGCCGATGGCCAGTGGCGTGAAGTGGAGGTGCGTGAGGTGGCCATCGGTGCCCAGGTGCGGGTACGGCCAGGTGAGCGCATCGGCTTGGACGGTGAAGTCACCAGCGGCCAATCCAGCGTCGATCAGGCGCCGATCACCGGTGAAAGCCTGCCTGTGGAAAAGGCCATGGGTGACAAGCTGTTCGCCGGCACCATCAACCAGGCCGGTGCCCTGGAGTACCGCGTAACTGCCGCCGCTGGGCAATCGACGCTGGCGCGCATCATCAAGGCCGTCGAGGAGGCCCAAGGCGCCCGTGCGCCCACCCAACGCTTCGTCGACCAGTTCTCGCGTATCTACACCCCGGTGGTCTTTGCCCTGGCCTTGGCCGTGGCGCTGATCCCGCCGCTGTTCCTGGCTGGCGCCTGGTTCGACTGGGTCTACCGTGCGCTGGTGCTGCTGGTAGTGGCCTGCCCGTGTGCACTGGTCATTTCTACCCCGGTTACCATCGTCAGTGGCCTGGCCGCAGCGGCGCGCAAGGGCATCCTGATCAAAGGCGGGGTTTACCTGGAGGGCGGGCGCAAGCTGGATTACCTGGCCCTCGACAAGACGGGCACCCTCACCCACGGCAAGCCGGTGCAGACCGACGCCAAGGTGCTGGAGCCTCTGTTCGAAGGCCGTGCCCAAGCCTTGGCTGCCAGCCTGGGTGAGCGTTCGGACCACCCGGTGTCGCGTGCCATTGCCCAGTTCGGCAGGGCACAAGGGCTGGCCTTGAGCGAGGTGGGCGATTTCGCCGCCCTGGCCGGGCGTGGTGTGCGCGGGGTGATCGAGGGCGAGGTCTACCACCTGGGTAATCACCGCCTGGTGGAGGAGCTGGGCCTGTGCTCGCCGGCGCTGGAGGCGCAGCTGGATGCACTGGAGCGTCAGGGCAAGACCGTGGTCTTGCTGCTCGACCGCAGCGGCCCGCTGGCCTTGTTCGCCGTGGCCGACACGGTCAAGCAAAGCAGTCGCCAGGCCATCGCCGAGCTGCATGAGCTGGGTATCAAGACGGTCATGCTGACCGGTGATAATCCCCATACCGCCGAGGCCATCGCCGCCCAGGTCGGCATCGATCGCGCCGAAGGCAACCTGTTGCCGGACGACAAGCTCAAGACCATCGAAGCGCTGTACAGCCAGGGCCATCGGGTGGGCATGGTCGGCGACGGTATCAACGATGCGCCGGCCCTGGCCCGTGCCGAAATCGGCTTTGCCATGGCCGCTGCTGGTACCGACACCGCCATCGAGACGGCCGATGTGGCGTTGATGGACGACGACTTGCGCAAAATCCCGGCCTTCGTCAGGCTGTCGCGCCAAAGTGCGGCGATTCTCAGGCAGAACATCATTCTGGCCCTGGGCATCAAGGCGATTTTCCTGGCGATCACCTTTGCCGGCATGGCCACCTTGTGGATGGCAGTGTTTGCCGACATGGGCGTGAGCCTGCTGGTGGTGTTCAACGGCTTGCGCCTTTTGCGCAAATAGAGGACGTGCATGCAGAGTTCCGAGCTCAAAGCCTTCTACATGGTGGCCCGCCTGGGCAGCATCACCCTGGCGGCGAAGAAGCTCGGGCTCAGCCAGCCCACGGTGACCACGCAGATCCGCAACCTCGAAGCCCAGTACGCGGTGGAGCTGTTCTACCGTGGCGGGCGGCGCCTGGTGCTGAGCGAGGAGGGCGTGCGCCTGCTGCCGATGGTCAAGGCGCTGCTGCAGCAAGAGGCCGACATCGAGTTCGAACTGCGCAACAGTGGCCAGGCCCAGGGCAGCCTGCGCATCGCGGCCACCGCGCCTTACTACATTCTCGACCTGGTGAAGATCTTCCGTGAGCGCCTGCCCCAGGTGGATGTGACGGTGGAGATCGGCAACTCGCAGCAAGTGCTGGAAATGCTCGAAGACTACCGGGTCGATATCGCTGCCTCGTCGCAACTGCTGGAGGATGCACGCCTGGTGCGCCGCGTGCTGGGCACCGACCCGCTGGTGGTGGCGGTACACCGTAACCATCCGTTGGCCCATCGCCAGGCGGTGTCCATCGACGTGGTGGCCGGGCATTGCCTGTTGATGCGCGAGCAGGGCTCGACCACGCGCAAGCTGACCGAGCAGATGCTGCAGGAGGCGGGCGTCAAGGCCGCAACATTGCTGGAAATCGGCAGCCGCGAGTCGATCCGTGAGGCGGTGCTGCGCAACATCGGCATCAGTGTGATCGCCCGACATGAAGTGCCGCACAACCCCGAATTACGGGTGTTGGTGCTGGAGGGGGCGCCGCTGATGCATGAATACCTGTACTGCCTGAAGGAGCGGCGCCAGGCGCGTTTGCCTGCAGCGTTTCTGGGGGTTGCACAAGAAGTGGCCGGTTCACAGTTCTAGGTCAGTGGTGCAGATACAAAATCTGCCTATACCACTATCGCCAGCTTTTGCCTGAACGCCACAGAACCGTCGCACAGGCTTCCTAGCATGGCCCCATCTCTTCGATGAGGCCCTGCCATGAACAACGCCACCTCGGGCGCACAAATGAAAGTGCGCAATATCCACAAGCGCTTCGGCGCCTTCACGGCGCTTAACGATGTCTCCCTGGACATCGCTGCGGGCGAGCTGGTGTGCCTGCTCGGCCCATCCGGTTGCGGCAAGACCACGTTGTTGCGCTGCATCGCCGGCCTCGAACGCCAGGACCGCGGCGAGCTGTACATCGGTGAGCGCGACATCTCCGAGCTGCCACCCCAAGCCCGCGACTACGGCATCCTGTTCCAGTCCTACGCGCTGTTTCCCAACCTCACCGTCGAAGCCAACATCGCCTACGGCCTGATGAGCAGTGGCCGTGAGCAAGCGCGCCAGCGGGTGGTTGAAATGCTCCAGCTGGTTGGCCTGTCCGGTAGCGAAAAAAAGTACCCCGGCCAGCTTTCTGGCGGCCAGCAGCAGCGTGTGGCCCTGGCGCGTGCCCTGGCGCCGGCACCTTCGTTGTTGCTGCTGGATGAGCCGATGTCGGCGCTGGATGCGCGGGTTCGCGAGCACCTGTGCACCGAGCTGCGCCAACTGCAACGCCAGTTGGGTATCACCACTTTGATGGTCACCCACAACCAGGACGAGGCCATGCTGATGGCCGACCGCATCGCGGTGATGAACAACGGCCAGGTCGAGCAGTACGCCACGCCGCAGGAAATCTACGACCAGCCTGCCACGCCCTTTGTGGCCGAGTTCGTGGGCCAGGGTAACTGGCTGCCGTTTCAGCGCAGCAGTGACAACCAGGCCCAGGTCGGTGGCATGCGCATGCGCCTGACCCCCGGCTCGGCGCGAGCCAGCAGCGGCCGGCTGTTCTGCCGGCCGGAGGCGATCACCGTCAACCCGGTGGTGCACGAAGAAAACCTGTTTGCGGCCAAGGTCCGCGAGATCACGTTCCTCGGCAACCGCTGCCGCATGAGCTTCGAACTCAAAGACCTGCCCGGCCATGCATTGCTGGCCGAACTGGCCCCCGAGGCCATGCCGCGGCTGGGCTCGCAGGACATCTGGGTGGCGCTGCCACCGCAGAGCCTGCAGGTGTTTGCCTGAGATGGCCGCGCCAATGTCCCTGCCGCTGGCCCAGGCTAAGGCTGCGTCCGAACGTGGCGTCGCCCGCGGTGACCGATTGTTCGTCGTCGGTGGCAAGTGGTTGCTGCTGATGTTGCTGGTGCTGGCCGTGCTGATGCCGCTGCTGGCGATCTTCTGGCGCGGCTTCAGCGGTGAGGCTGGCCAGGGTGGCGGCCTGGCGGCTGCGCGTGAACTGTTCACCAGCGAGGGCTTCCACTGGCTGCTCGGCAATAGCCTGTCGGTGGCGCTCACCGTTGCCGCCATCGTGGTACCGCTGGCGTACCTGTTCGCCTACGCCTTGCAGCGCACCCTGATCCCGGCCAAGGGCCTGTGGCGGGGTATCTCGTTGCTGCCGCTGCTGGCGCCGTCGATGCTGCCGGCCATTGCGCTGGTCTACCTGTTCGGCAACCAGGGCCTGCTGCGCGGGCTGCTGAGCGACAACATCTACGGCTTCTGGGGGATCGTGCTGGGCGAGGCCATCTACACCTTCCCGCATGCGCTGATGATTCTGCTGTCAGCCCTGTCGCTGGCCGATGCACGCCTGTTCGACGCTGCCTCCAGCATGGGGGCCGGGCCTTGGCGGGCGTTTTCCAGCATTACCTGGCCTGCCACACGCCAGGCAGTGTTCGCGGCCTTCTGCCTGGTGTTCACCCTGACCATCACTGACTTCGGTGTCCCGGTCGTGGTCGGCGGCGACTATCAGGTGCTGGCCCTGGAAGCCTACAAAGCTGTCGTGGGCCAGCAGCAGTTTGGCCGCGGCGCACTGATCGGCATGGTCTTGCTGCTGCCGGCACTGTTGAGCTTTGCCGTCGATGCCTGGTTGCGCCGGCGCCAGGGCGAGGCCATGAGTGGACGTGCGCAAGTGTTCGAGCCCAAGCCCTCGCGCCGCCGCGATGCCTGCTTCCTGGCCATCGTCGTGCTGGTCTGCGCGGCCCTGTTGCTGGTGATCGGCATGGCCGTGTATTCGTCGCTGGTCACGTTCTGGCCCTATAACCTCTCGCTGTCGCTCAAGCACTACATGTTCGAGGACACTGCCGGTGGTGGCTGGCTGGCCTACCGCAACAGCGTGACCATGGCGATCGGCACGGCGCTGATCGGCAGCGTCGTGATCTTCAGCGGTGCCTACCTGATGGAGAAGACCCAGGGCCAACGCCTGCTCAACCAGGCGCTGCGCTTGCTCAGCTTCATCCCCATGGCAGTGCCGGGCCTGGTGCTGGGCCTGGGCTACGTGTTCTTCTTCAACCTCAGCGGCAACCCGCTGCATGTGCTATACGGCAGCATGGGGCTGCTGGTCATCTGCACCATCGCCCACTACCTGACCACCGCGCAGATGACCGCCACCACCGCCCTGCGCCAGCTCGATGGCGAGTTCGAGGCCGCCGCGTTGTCGCTCAAGGCGCCCTTGTACCGGCACTTCCTGCGGGTGACGGTGCCGATCTGCCTGCCGGCGCTGCTGGACATCATTCGCTACCTGTTCGTCTCGGCGATGACCACCGTGTCGGCGGCGATCTTCCTGTACAGCCCCGACACCATCCTTGCCGCCGTCGCCGTGTTGAACATGGACGACGCGGGCAACGTCGGCGGTGCTGCCGCCATGTCGACCCTGATTCTGCTGACCAGTGCCAGCGCTTCACTGCTGCTGGCCGCAGCCTCGCGCGGCCTGCTGCGCCGCTCCCAAGCCTGGCGCCAACGCGCCGCGACCGCCTGACCTGTAAGGAACCCCACCATGTTCAAGCACCTTGCACTTGCCGCTGCCGTTTCTGCCGTGTTCAGCCTGCAGGCTTCGGCCGCCGAGACCCAGCTGACGGTCTATACCGCGCTGGAAGCCGAGCAGCTCAAGACCTACAAGCAGGCCTTCGAAAAGGCCAACCCAGACATCGAGATCAAGTGGGTACGCGACTCCACCGGCATCATCACCGCCAAACTGCTGGCCGAGAAAGACCGCCCGCAGGCCGATGCGGTCTGGGGCCTGGCGGCGTCCAGCCTGGCCATCCTCGACCAGAACGGCATGCTCGACGCCTATGCGCCCAAGGACCTGGGCAAGATTTCGGCGAACTACCGCGACGCCGCCAACCCGCCGGCATGGGTGGGCATGGACGTCTGGGCCGCGACCATCTGCTTCAACACCATCGAGGCCGAAAAGCAGGGCCTGAGCAAGCCGGTAAGCTGGCAGGACCTGGCCAAGCCTGAATACAAGGGCAAGATCGTCATGCCTAACCCGGCCTCGTCCGGTACCGGCTTCCTGGATGTCAGCGCCTGGCTGCAGACCTTTGGCGAGCCGCAGGGGTGGGCCTATATGGACGCCTTGCACCAGAACATCGGCCAGTACGTTCATTCGGGTTCCAAGCCGTGCAAGTTGGCGGCCGCGGGCGAGTTCCCGATTGGTATCTCGTTCGAATACCCGGCCGTGCAGCTCAAGCGCCAGGGGGCGCCGCTGGACATCGTGCTGCCGAAAGAGGGGCTGGGCTGGGAGATCGAGGCGACGGCAGTGATCAAGGGCACGCCAAAGGCCGATGCGGCCAGGCGGCTGGCTGACTTCTCGGCCAGCCCCGCGGCGATGGAGTTGTACAAGGAGAACTTCGCGGTGCTGGCTGCACCGGGGATTGCCAAGCCGCAGACCGAGTTGCCAGCGGATTACGAGCAGCGTCTGATCAAGAACGACTTTGCCTGGGCTTCGAAGCACCGCGACGAGATTCTTGCCGAGTGGCGCAAGCGCTATGACGGCAAATCGGAGAAGGTGGCGCAGCAGTGAGGGCGTAGGGGCTGGGAGGTGCATGCCTTGAGGCGCTACACCCCTCAAGGTATGCACCTCCCGCCCACTCACAACACTCAAATCTGCAAAACCAACGCCTCCAACTGCTCCTGCCGTTCTGCCTGATTCACCCGTGCCCCTGGGTTCAGCGTCGACCATTGCGGATGCGCCCGCGCCTTGATCAAGGCCTCAGGCAACTTGCCCTCGCGCCAGGCCTTCTCATCCAGTTCGCCCAGGCGAATGCTGTCTTGCGCCGCATGCCCGCGATTGTCCAGGGCCACCATCAACTGCTGCTGGCGCAGCGCCAACAGCCGCAACACCGTATCGTCGACGGTCAGCTCGCGCTGGCCCTTGAGCTTGCCCATCAACCTCGACCCATAATTGCGTGCCGTCTGTAGCGCTCCGCCGGCGATGGCCCCGGCCAGGGCGGCGGCGCCAAGGGTGAGGCCGCCGACCAGCAGGTCGACCCCGGCACCCGCCGCAGCACCCGCCGCAACGCCACTGCCCAGGCGCACACCCAGCAGCTTCAAGGTCTCGGGGTTGAACAGGTCATCGCCCCAGCGCCCGTCCAGCAACGGCAAATCGCTGGCATGGGCGTCCTCACGGCGGAAGGCGTACAGCTTGAGCAGCGCCTCGACACAGCGCTGCTCGCGCTGGCGCACGTCCTGGCGCAGCGCTTCGATGGCCTTGGCTTCGGCAGCAGGCTCGGCCACCACGCTGCGCCGGCAGGCGGCGCAATCGAGCAGCAGCTCGGCGATCAGGCGTTTACCGCTGTGGTGGCGGGCCTGGCGTTGCGCCTGCTGGTCGTCGATCAGCCGTTGCAGGGCAGGGCGAGCGTCTTCCAGCAGCAAGGCCAGGCTTTCGTACAAGCGGCGTTCGCCGTCTTCCGGCGGCGCCACGCTGTCGAACCGCACCAAGGCGTGCAAGCCAAGGCGGGCGAGGGCTTCACGCCATTCGGGCTCGCGGTGCTGGCTGCTGGCTACGAAGTTGAGCACCGGCAGCAGGGGCTTGCCACAGCTGGCCAGCACTTCCAGCTCGTCGCGGTACTTGGCCAGCACCGGTTCGCGGGCATCGATCACATACAGGCCAGCATTGCTGGCCAGCAACTGGCGCAGCACCTTGGCCTCCTGCTCGAAGCGCTGGCGCGCCTCGCTGCCCTGAAGGAAGCGCGCCAGACGGGCCGGGCCGTCCAGGCGCTCGCCCGGGCGCTCCAGCCGCTCAAGGTAGTCGAGCAGGGCGATGGCGTCCTCCAGGCCGGGGGTGTCGTACAGCTCCAGCAACGGCTCGCCGTCCACCGACAGGCGCGCCCCTTCCACATGGCGCGTGGTGCTGGGGCGGTGAGACACCTCGCCAAAGCTCACATCGCGGGTCAAGGTGCGCAGCAGTGAGGTCTTGCCAACGTTGGTATGGCCGACCACGGCCAGTTTCAGCGGCTCAGTCATGGCCATGCTCCAGCCAGGTCAGGGGCGAGGTGTCGGCGTGGGGCAGGCCGAGACGGTCCAGGGCTTCGTGCCAGTCGCCCAAGCGCTCGGCATCCAGGGCTTGACCTGGCGCCGCCTGCAGCAACCAGATACGGGTGGCGCCGGCATTGCGTGCCAGTTCGGCGAGCAGCGCCAGGCTGCCGCGGTCGGGGGAGCGGCGCGGGTCGCAGGCGATGGCCAGGCGCGCAGGCGGAAAGCGGCTCAGTTGTTCGAGCAGCTTGTTGCGTGACTCGCGGCTATCGAGCACACCGGCATCGGTCACGTTCCTGGGCAGGGCGGGCGGCCAAGGGCGCTGGTCGTCCAGCTCCAGGCCGACCAGCAGTGCACCGCTGCTGCCGCTTTCCAGTTGGCCGGCAGCGAAGTGGGGCAAGGTTTCGGGCGCGGCATCCTGCACACCGATGCGTTCGCTGCGGGGCATCAGGCTTTCGCGCAGGGCTGCGTAGCCGGGCAGGCTGAGGTCCAGCGCCAGGCGCGCGCGGCCCTGACGCCAGCGCCACAGGCACAACCCGGCCAACAGCAGGCGCGGCAGCAGGCCATACACCAGCACCACGCCGAGCAGCCAGCTGGCCCACGCTTGGCGCGCCAGGTCCAGGGCCGGCAGCGTGTCGCCGCTGGCGCGGATCAGGGTTTCGTCCGGCACCGCAAAGCCCAGCAGCGAAGGCAGGGCGCCGAGCGCCTGGGTCAGGTGGATGAACGGTTCGGCGGCGAGCAGGGTGGTTTCCCAGACAAAGCCATAGCGCCGGGTAGCCAGCAAGACCAGGAGCATGCCCAGCGCTGTGCTCATCGCCAGCAGCCACAAGCCGTGCACCAGCACGCCCAGCAGCCAGCGGTTCAGCCGCTGGCGCTGCAGCAGCACCAGCAGCGCCGGCGCAAGGTGCGCGGCCTTGGCATCGCGGGCAAAGCGTTCGCTCAGCCACAGCCACAGGCGGCCCAGGCCTGCGCCGTGTTCGCCGCTCAGGCCCAGGCCGATCGCCCAGCCCAGCAACATCAGCAGGTTCAGCCCAAGCAGGCTGCCCAGCGCCCAGAACACATTCACCGCGCGTTGGCCGTCCCCCAGGGCCGCGAAGGCCAGGCCCGCGCCGCTGAAGGCAGCGACGATCAGCAGGGCCAGCAGTGCCAGGCGTGCGCCCTGTTTCCAGTGCCGCAGGGCAGTCGCCATGCCGTCGCGTTCGGCCAGCAACAGCGCACGGGTCTCGATACGGGCCGCCAGGTCGCCGCCGACTTGGCGGGCGCGGCGGTTGGCCTCCTGGTCTTCCAGGGGGCCGGCGTGTTCCTCGCGCAGGCGCACCGCTTCGGTGAGCCAGCGTTTATCCAGTGGCGTCGGTCCAGTCACAAGGTCTTCCATTGCACAGGTCAGGGCAGAAGCATAACCCACGGCGGGTTTGCTATCCTCGCCAGCATGACTAGCACACTCCCTCTCAGCCTGATCGCGGCCCTCGCCGAGAACCGCGTGATCGGCATCGACAATTCCATGCCCTGGCACCTGCCGGGGGACTTCAAGTACTTCAAGGCCACGACCCTGGGCAAGCCCATCATCATGGGGCGCAAGACCTGGGACTCGCTGGGCCGGCCATTGCCGGGGCGGTTGAATATCGTGGTCAGCCGCCAGCCGGGGCTGCAACTGCCTGGCGCCGAGGTGTTTGCGTCACTGGAAGCTGCGCTGGTGCGGGCTGACCAGTGGGCGCGCGAGCAGGGCGTCGATGAGTTGATGCTGATTGGCGGTGCGCAACTGTATGGGCAGGCGCTGGAGAAGGGGCTGGTGAGCCGCATGTACCTGACCCGTGTGGAGCTATCGCCTGAGGGCGATGCTTGGTTCCCGGCGTTCGACGAGCACCAGTGGCGGCGGGTATCGAGTGAGCCGCAGGCGCCTGAAGGGGCTGGGCCGGCTTACCATTTCGACGTTTGGGAAAGGGTTTGAGAGTGTGGGGCTGCGAAGCAGCCCCTAGCCATCTCAGCTATGGCTCAACTCTGCATGCTGATCATCGGCCAGCACACCTTTGTCGGTCTCTTTCAACAGCTGGCTGGTAACCACCCCAGCCGTCATCGAACCATTCACGTTCAGGGCCGTTCGCCCCATATCGATCAACGGCTCCACCGAAATCAGCAGCGCCACCAACTCGACCGGCAAGCCCATGGCCGGCAGCACGATCAGCGCGGCGAAGGTGGCACCGCCGCCAACCCCGGCAACCCCGGCCGAGCTCAGGGTGACGATGGCGACCAGGGTCGCGATCCACAGCGGGTCAAAGGTGTCGATACCAACCGCCGGGGCGACCATCACCGCCAGCATCGCCGGGTACAGCCCAGCGCAACCGTTCTGGCCAATGGTGGTGCCGAACGAGGCGCTGAAGCTGGCGATCGATTGCGGCACGCCCAGGCGGCGGGTCTGTGCTTCGATATTCAGCGGGATGCTGGCGGCGCTGGAGCGGCTGGTGAAGGCGAACGTCAGCACCGGCCACACTTTGCGGAAGAAGCGCAGCGGGCTTACCCCGGTCGCAGCCAGGATGAGGGCATGCACCATGAACATCAGCCCCAGGCCGATGTACGACACCACCACAAAGCTGCCCAGCTTGAGGATGTCGTCCAGGTTGGAGCTGGCCACCACCTTGGTCATCAAGGCCAGCACGCCATAGGGGGTGAGCTTCATCACCACGCGCACCAGGCGCATCACCCAGGCCTGCAGGGTGTCGATGGCCGACAGGGCGCGCTCGCCTTTTTCGGCATCGTCCTTGATCAGTTGCAGGGCGGCCAGGCCGACGAACACGGCGAAGATCACCACGCTGATGATCGAGGTCGGCTTGGCCCGCGCCAGGTCGCCCACCGGGTTGCTGGGGATGAACGACAGCAGCAGTTGAGGGATGTTGAGGTCGGCGACCTTGCCCGCGTAGTCACTGTGGATCGCTTGCAGCCGGGCGCTTTCCTGCACGCCCGCCACCAGGCCGTCGGCAGTGAGGCCGAACAGGTTGGTCAGGGCGATGCCGATCAGCGCGGCGATGGCCGTGGTCAGCAGCAGGGTACCGATGCTCAGCACGCTGATGCGCCCGAGCGAGGAGGCATTGTGCAGGCGCGCCACCGCGCTGAGGATCGAAGCGAAGATCAGCGGCATGACGATCATCTGCAACAGGCCGACGTAGCCGTTGCCGACCAGGTCGAGCCAGGCGATGGTGGCTTTCAGTACCGGGTGGCCAGCGCCATAGATCGTGTGCAGGACCAAACCGAATACCACGCCCAGCACCAGGCCCAGCAAGACTTTCTTGGCCAGGCTCCATTGGGTATGGCGGGTTTGTGCCAGGCCCAGCAACAGGGCCAGGAACGCCAGCAGGTTGAGTGACAGCGGCAGGTTCATTGAAGCTCCAACAAGAACAGAAGAGGCATCGCCTCTGTGAGCGATTGCGAACGGAAATGCTAACAGCCTGAAAACAAACGAATTTATACCCAAATGGAATTTGCTTAGTCGTTAATGGAATAACGGCGTGTCGCAAAAAGCAATGAACACGACGTTTCAAGCTGCCTGGGCGTCGTTGTCAGGGCTGGCGGGTGCGGCATGTTGGGCTAGCGTTGCCTGGTCATTTCAGGAGATTCGTACATGCAGCTTGCTCCGAAAGCCTTCGCCGTCGGTCTTTCCCTGCTGTTCAGTGTCCAGGCCTGGGCCACCGAACTCAAGCACTGGCCCGCCGAGGCCGCCAAACAGCTCGACAGCATGATCGCCGCCAACGCCAACAAAGGTAACTACGCGGTGTTCGACATGGACAACACCAGCTACCGCCACGACCTTGAAGAGGCGCTGCTGCCGTTCATGGAGAACCAGGGCCTGCTGACTCGCGACAAGCTCGACCCTTCGTTGAAGTTGATCCCGTTCAAGGACACGGCCGAGCACAAGGAAAGCCTGTTCAGTTACTACTACCGCCTGTGCGAAATCGACGACATGGTCTGCTACCCGTGGGTGGCCCAGGTGTTCTCGGGCTTTACCCTGAAAGAGCTGAAGGCCCAGGTCGATGCCTTGATGGCCTCGGGCAAGCCCGTGCCCAGCACCTACTTCGAAGGTGACCAGGTCAAGGCCATCGAGGTGCAGCCGCCCAAGGTCTTCACCGGCCAGGCCGAGCTGTTCAACAAGCTGATGGAGAATGGCATCGAGGTGTATGTAATTTCTGCCGCCTCCGAAGAACTGGTACGCATGGTCGCGTCCGACCCGAAGTACGGCTACAACGTGAAGCCGCAGAATGTCATTGGTGTCAGCCTGCTGCTCAAAGACCGCGCCAGCGGCCAGCTGACCACGGCGCGCAAGCAGATTGGCGCCGGCCACTATGACCCCAAGGCCAATGAAGGCCTCGAACTGACGCCGTACCTGTGGACACCGGCAACGTGGATGGCAGGCAAGCAGGCGGCGATCCTCACCTACATCGATGAATGGAAGAAACCGGTATTGGTCGGCGGCGACACGCCGACCAGCGATGGTTACATGCAGTTCCACGGCGTGGATGTGGGCAAGGGGGGCATCCACCTGTGGATAAACCGCAAGGCCAAGTACATGGACCAACTCAACGGGATGATCGCCAAGCATGCAGCCGCCCAGGCCAAGGAAGGGCTGCCGGTGACGGCTGACAAGAACTGGGTGATCGTCACGCCGGAGCAGATCCAGTAACGGGGCGCACCTCAGCCGCTGCGGCCGACGATGATGGTGCGGGCCTGTGCCTGATCGATGTTGCGCGCCAGCAAGCTCACTTCTACGAGGGCGCTGGCACGGACGCTGGCGCCCGCAGGGCTTAGCGTTTGTTCGGCCACGATGCTGTGCACCCGGTTGATGCCGACAAAGCGGAACCACGCATCGAGGAAGGGTTTTTCCAGGCCAAACGCCTGGTCGGGCGTTTGCGAGTCGGGGCCATACCCCAGTCCGCGGGTGTAGATGGCCACCGCCCGGCGCCCGCCCAGCATGCCGTTCAAGCCTTGCTCGTCGAAGGTGAACAGAACGCCCTTGTGCGAAATCGCGTCAATCAGGTGCTTGAGCTTGTACGGTATGCCGAAATTCCACAGCGGCACGCTGAACAGCAACGTATCCGCCCGATGGAAGCGTTTGGCGAGCGCTGTGATCTGGGCCCATGCAGCGGTTTGCGCGGGTGAAAGCGGGGCATCGGCAAGCCCTGCGTACTTGGCCGCAAGCAGGTCGCCATCCACCTCGGGCAGCGCGCATTCCCAAGGGTCCAGGCGGTCAACCTCTATGGCTTTGCGCTCTGCCAGCGCCGACAGAAAGACTTCGGCAATCTGAGCGGAAACCGAACGCTCTCCTCTCGGTGAGGCGCACACATACAAGACACGTTCAACCACGGGTGCTTCTCCTTGGCAGCGTTGATGACATGTCCGCTGGTGCTTGAGTGCACAGGCGGGCTGCGCAAAGTCTGATTGAGGATGAACCATTATAGAAATAACGTATGCTCGCCTCATTGAGTGAGATAGGTGATCAATTCGTGTTTGATACTGTCCTTCTGCGTAGCCTGCTTGCCGTTGCCGACAGCGGTGGTTTTACCCGTGCTGCCGAGCGGCTGCACCTGACGCAATCGGCGATCAGCGCGCACATTCGGCGGCTCGAGAGCGAAGCCGGGCACAAGTTGCTGGAGCGCACCACCCGCTCGGTCAGCCTGACGCCAGCAGGTGCGCGGTTGGCAGGCTATGCCCGCACCATCCTGGCGCTGCATGACGATGCCCGTGCAAGCCTTGGTGTGGGGCGGCGGGTTTCAGGTACTGTGCTCGTGGGCTTGAGCGAGGAGATGGTCAAGGCGCCGGTGATCGACTGCCTGCGCCGATTCTCGGTCGCTCACCCGGATACTGAGCTTGTGCTGAAAGTCGGCCTGACCGGGGAGTTGCTCCCGCTGGTGCAGTCCGGTGGGCTGGATTTTGTCCTGGGTAGCCGCTGCAACGGTGATGAGCCTGGTGAGGTGTTGTGGTCCGAGCCGCTGGTCTGGGCGAGAGGGCCGCTGGCGCTGCTTGCAGATGATGAGTCCACCGCTGTTCCCTTGGCCGTGTTTTCTGACCAGTGCCCCTATCGGGCTGCTGCCATCGAGGCGCTGGCGCGCGCGGGGCGGCAATGGCGTATCGTCTGCCAGAGCCCAAGTGCCGGAGGCTTGATGACAGCCGTGAGCGGCGGTCTTGGGGTAACACCGGTCACTCGCACGGCCGCCCTGGCCGCAGGGCTGCTGGAAGTGCCAACGCTGCCGCCCTTGCCCCATGCGCAGTTTGTGCTGACAGCGGCGGCGAAACCGAAACGCTCGGTTGCCCTGCTGCTGGTGCAGTTGCGCCAATGTGTTGCCAGGGTCGGCGCAGACTTGTAAGCAAGGTAGTTGCTCTCGTCGCTCGGCGCTGGTTTTGATCCGTCAGGCATAAAAAAACCGGCGCACAGGGCGCCGGTTTTTCGAACGCTGGAAAGCCTTACAGCCCGTCGAGCATCGCCTTGTTGCGTACCGCACCCTTGTCGGCACTGGTCGCCAGCAGGGCGTAGGCCTTGAGGGCGGTGGTCACCTTGCGCGGGCGCACTTCAACAGGTTTCCAGCCTTTCTTGTCCTGCTCGACGCGGCGCTCAGCCAGCTCTTCGTCGCTGACCAGCAGGTTGATCGAACGGTTGGGGATGTCGATCAATACCTTGTCGCCGTCGCGCACCAGGCCAATGGCGCCGCCAGCGGCGGCTTCCGGCGAGGCGTGGCCGATCGACAGGCCTGAGGTACCGCCCGAGAAGCGACCGTCGGTGAGCAGGGCGCAAGCCTTGCCCAGGCCTTTGGACTTCAGGTACGACGTCGGGTAGAGCATCTCCTGCATGCCCGGGCCGCCTTTCGGGCCTTCGTAGCGAATGATCACGATATCACCGGCCTTCACTTCGTCGGCGAGGATGCCGCGCACGGCGCTGTCCTGGCTCTCGAAGATCTTCGCGCTGCCTTCGAACACGTGGATCGACTCGTCGACACCGGCGGTTTTCACCACGCAACCGTCGAGGGCGATGTTGCCGTACAGCACGGCCAGGCCGCCCTCTTGCGAGTAGGCGTGCTCGAAGCTGCGGATGCAGCCGTTTTCACGGTCGTCGTCGAGGGTTTCCCAGCGGGTCGACTGGCTGAACGCGGTCTGGGTCGGGATGCCCGCCGGGCCGGCCTTGAAGAAGGTGTGTACCGCTTCGTCGTCGGTCTGGGTGATGTCCCACTTGGCGATGGCTTCTTCCATGCTGCGGCTGTGCACGGTCGGCAGGTCGGTGTGCAGCAGGCCGCCACGGGCCAGCGAGCCGAGGATGCTGAAGATGCCGCCGGCGCGGTGCACGTCTTCCATGTGGTACTTCTGGATATTCGGCGCCACCTTGCACAGCTGCGGCACCACGCGCGACAGGCGGTCGATGTCACGCAGGTCGAACGCCACCTCGCCTTCCTGGGCCGCGGCCAGCAGGTGCAGGATGGTGTTGGTCGAACCGCCCATGGCGATGTCGAGCATCATGGCGTTTTCGAACGCCTTGAAGTTGGCGATGCTGCGCGGCAGCACCGACGCGTCGTTCTCACCGTAGTAGCGCTTGCACAGCTCGACGATGGTGCGGCCAGCCGTGAGGAACAGCTGCTCGCGGTCGGAGTGGGTGGCCAGGGTCGAACCGTTGCCCGGCAGGGCCAGGCCCAGTGCTTCGGTCAGGCAGTTCATCGAGTTGGCGGTGAACATGCCGGAACACGAACCGCACGTCGGGCAGGCGCTGCGCTCGTATTCGGCGACCTTCTCGTCGGAGGCCGAGGAGTCGGCGGCGATGACCATCGCGTCGACCAGGTCCAGGCCGTGGCTGGCCAGCTTGGTCTTGCCGGCTTCCATTGGGCCGCCGGAGACGAAGATCACCGGGATGTTCAGGCGCAGGGCGGCCATCAGCATGCCGGGGGTGATCTTGTCGCAGTTGGAGATGCAGACGATGGCGTCGGCGCAGTGGGCGTTGACCATGTATTCCACGGCGTCGGCGATGATCTCGCGGCTAGGCAGCGAGTACAGCATGCCGTCGTGGCCCATGGCGATGCCGTCGTCGACCGCGATGGTGTTGAATTCCTTGGCCACGCCACCGGCGCGCTCGATCTCGCGGGCAACCAGCTGGCCCAGGTCCTTCAGGTGCACGTGGCCCGGGACGAACTGGGTGAACGAGTTGGCGATGGCAATGATCGGTTTCTTGAAATCTTCGTCCTTCATCCCGGTGGCGCGCCACAGGGCACGAGCGCCGGCCATGTTGCGGCCTTGGGTGGAAGTCTTGGAACGATAATCAGGCATGAAGCACTCCTGGCGGCTTAATCAGGTCACAAAAAGGGGAGTGAGCTTCTCTTGTCCTATGCGCCTTAGGCCGGTTGCCACTGGCACGGATGGGGCCGAAGACACCACGGGATCGCCGCGTGCTCGACCAGAGCTCATAAACCCGCCGGGGATGACTGGCGATGAATAGCCCGATTCTACACCGCTGGCGCGGCGAGGGAATGGCGATGTGTCTGGGCGGTGGCTTTGGCCGAATAGCCGGTAGTTTGTAGGACCCTTCCGAAACGGCGCTTCAAGGGCTGACCCGCCGGCCCAGGCTGACTATGATCCGCCCGCCGCATGTGCGGCTTCACGAGATACACCCTCAATGGACCTTCCCAGTTTCAGTTCATACCGAACTCGTAAATTGGCACTGAGCGCGTCGCCGCCAGGGCCTGCGAAGGCTTGAGCCCGGGTGGCTGAGGTTTGCAGGTGCCTGCGTCGGCGCCTGGAGAACCTCATGCAACACTCTTCCGATCTCTGCGTTTCCCCCCTCGACCTGCGCCAGGCCGCCCAGGCGCGTCGCGACGACCTGCTGCACCCGCACGGCTACCGCGAAGGCACGGCCGGTTACCTGATGACCAGCGAATACTCGTGCCTCGATGCCGGCCTCACTGCCAGCCAGGCCATCGACATGCTGCGCCGCGAGGCCGCCGATGCCGAAACGATCTATCAGTCCTATGTCCTTGATGAGCAGCGCAACCTGCGCGGTACCTTGTCCTTGCGCGAGCTGATCCTGGCCGCCCCCGAGCAGCCGATCGAGCAGATCATGGTGCACAAGGTCATCTGCGTGTGTACCGCGACCCGCCAGGAAGAGGTGGCCCGTCTGATACGCCAGCACGACCTGCTGGCCGTGCCGGTGCTGGACGAGGGCGGGCGTCTGGTGGGGCTGGTGACGTGCGACGATGCGCTCGACGTGGTGGTCGATGAGGCCACCGAGGACTTCCACAAGGGCGCATCCATCACCAACCACGTGGGCAACCTGCGGGATGCCACGGTCAGCCTGTTGTACCGCAAGCGGGTGTTGTGGCTGGTGCTGCTGGTGTTCGGCAACCTGTTTTCGGGGGCGGGCATCGCCGCGTTCGAAGAGACCATTGCCGCGCATATCGTGCTGGTGTTCTTCCTGCCGCTGTTGGTGGACAGCGGTGGCAATGCCGGGGCGCAGTCGGCGACCTTGATGGTGCGGGGCCTGGCGACGGGCGAGGTGGTGATGCGTGACTGGCTGCGGATGCTGGGGCGCGAGTGCGGTGTGGCGTTGGCGCTGGGGGCCACCATGGCGGTGGCGGTGGCATCGCTGGGTGCGTTGCGCGGTGGGATGGACGTGGCCATCATCGTTGCCAGCAGCATGCTGGTGATCGTGTTGCTGGGTAGCCTGATCGGCATGAGCCTGCCGTTCATGTTCACCAAGCTCAAGCTCGACCCGGCGACTGCCAGCGGGCCGTTGGTGACGTCGATTGCCGATGCGGCGGGGGTGCTGGTGTATTTCGGGATTGCTTCGTACGTGCTGGGTATCTGATGTGCCTTTGGGGCCGCAAGGCGGCCCCAGGGCAGTGCATCAGCTGTTTGGCAGCAACCGGCAGGTAATGCTCTTGATGTAGCGGGTTTCGGCAATGGCCGGGTGCACCGGGTGGTCCGGGCCTTGGCCGCCGCGCTCGAGCAGTTGCAGATTGCGATCCAGGTGACGGGCGCTGGTCAGCAGGATGTTGTTCAGGTCATCTTCGGGCAGGTGCATGGAGCACGAGGCGCTCACCAGGATGCCGTCCTTGTTGAGCATGCGCATGGCCTGTTCGTTGAGGCGGCGGTAGGCCGCTTCGCCGTTTTTCAGGTCTTTCTTGCGCTTGATGAACGCGGGTGGGTCGGCAATGATCACGTCGAAGCGCTCTTCGGCGGCCTTCAGCTCGCGCAGGGCCTCGAACACGTCACCTTCGATGCAGGTCACTTTCTCGCTGATGCCGTTGAGTGCGGCGTTGCGCTCGACGCCGTCCAGGGCGAAGCCCGAGGCATCCACACAGAACACTTCGCTGGCGCCAAATGCGCCGGCCTGCACGCCCCAGCCACCGATGTAGCTGAACAGGTCGAGCACGCGTTTGCCTTTGACGTAGGGGGCCAGGCGGGCGCGGTTCATGCGGTGGTCATAGAACCAGCCGGTCTTTTGCCCTTCACGTACCGGGGCCTCGAATTGCACGCCGTTCTCTTCCAGTGCAACCCAGTCCGGCACTTCGCCGTAAACGGTTTCGACGTAGCGCTGCAGGCCTTCGGCATCACGCGCGGCGGAATCGTTCTTGAACAGAATGCCGCTTGGCTTGAGCACCTGGACCAGGGCGGCGATCACGTCGTCCTTGTGCAGCTCCATGGTGGCCGAGGCCAGCTGAACCACGAGGATGTCGAAGAAACGGTCGACCACCAGGCCTGGCAGCAGGTCGGAGTCGCCGTAGACCAGGCGGTAGCACGGCTTGTCGAACAGGCGCTCACGCAGCGACAGGGCGACGTTGAGGCGGTGCACCAGCAGCGACTTGTCCAGTGGCAGCTTGACGTCGCGCGACAGCAGGCGCGCGCAGATCAGGTTGTTCGGGCTCAGCGCCACGATGCCCAGCGGCTTGCCGTTGGCGGCCTCGAGGACCGCCTGCTGGCCGGCCTGCAAGCCTTGCAGCGGGGTCGCGGCGACGTCGACTTCATTGCTGTAGACCCACAGGTGGCCAGCGCGCAGGCGGCGGTCGGCATTGGCTTTGAGGCGAAGGCTGGGCAGGGACATGACGTCGCTCCGGGAAAAAAGAGCGGGAGTATACCGTGTTGGCCCTTGCTGCGGTGCTGGGCGCGACAAAGTGCTGGCCAGCCGTAAAGCCAGACGATCCGGTGTTAGAATTCGCCGTCCTCAACGAGTGTGTACGCATGTCCCAAGAACTCAGCGCCGAACAGATCCAGCAAGCCTTGCAAGGCATTACCATCCCGCCGCAACCGCAGATCATGGTTGACCTGCAGTTCGAGCAGTACATGCCTGACCCGGATCTGGAAACCATCGCCAAGCTGATTTCCCAGGACCCGGGCTTGTCCGGCGCCTTGCTCAAGCTGGTCAACTCCCCGCATTTCGGCCTCTCCAACAAAATTGGCTCGATCCAGCGTGCGGTGAACCTGCTGGGCAGCCGTTCGATCATCAACTTGATCAACGCCCAGTCGATCAAAGGCGAAATGAGCGACGAGACCATCGTCACCCTGAACCGCTTCTGGGACACCGCGCAGGATGTGGCAATGACCTGCCTGACCTTGGCCAAGCGCACCGGCATGCAGTTGGCGGACGAGGCCTACACCCTTGGGCTGTTCCATGATTGCGGCGTGCCGCTGATGCTCAAGCGCTTCCCCAACTACATGGAGGTGCTGGAAGAGGCCTACGCCAAGGCCGACGGCGAAACCCGTGTGGTCGATACGGAAAACCGTGCGTTCAATACCAACCACTCGGTAGTGGGGTATTTCACCGCCAAATCCTGGCGTCTGCCCGAGCACCTCACTGCGGCCATCGCCAACCACCACAATGCCTTGGCGGTGTTCCGCGACGAGTCGTCGCGCAATACCCAGAGCCAGCTGAAAAACCTGCTGGCGGTGCTGAAGATGGCCGAGCACATCTGCGCGTCCTACCGCGTGCTGGGCAGCCAGAGCGTTGACCACGAGTGGGAGGTGGTGGGGCCGCTGGTGCTCGACTACATTGGCTTGTCGGACTACGACTTCGAAAACCTCAAGCAGAATATCCGAGAGCTGGGCGGGCACTGACACATGCCGGAACTACCCGAAGTAGAAACCACCCGGCGCGGCATCGCGCCCCACCTGGAAGGCCAGCGGGTCAGTCGCGTGGTGGTGCGTGACCGGCGCCTGCGCTGGCCGATCCCCGAAGACCTGGATGTGCGCCTGTCGGGGCAGCGTATCGTCAGCGTCGAGCGGCGCGCCAAGTACCTGTTGATCAATGCCGAGGTCGGCACCTTGATCAGCCATTTGGGCATGTCGGGTAATTTGCGCCTGGTCGAGCTGGGCTTGCCGGCGGCCAAGCACGAGCATGTCGACATCGAGCTGGAGTCGGGGCTGATGCTGCGCTACACCGACCCGCGCCGTTTCGGCGCCATGCTCTGGAGCCTCGACCCGCTCAACCACGAGCTGCTGCTGCGTCTGGGGCCAGAGCCGCTGACCGACCTGTTCGACGGTGAACGCCTGTTCCAGCTGTCGCGCGGGCGCTCGATGGCGGTCAAGCCGTTCATCATGGACAACGCGATCGTGGTCGGTGTGGGCAACATCTACGCCACCGAAGCGTTGTTTGCCGCAGGCATCGACCCACGCCGGGAGGCAGGCGGTATATCGCGGGCGCGGTATCTGAAGCTGGCCATCGAGATCAAGCGGGTGCTGGCGGCGGCCATCGAGCAGGGCGGCACGACCTTGCGCGACTTCATTGGCGGGGATGGGCAGCCGGGGTACTTCCAGCAGGAGCTGTACGTCTACGGGCGGGGTGGCATGCCGTGCAAGCTGTGTGGCACGACCTTGCGCGAGGTGAAGCTTGGGCAGCGGGCCAGTGTGTTTTGCCCGCGCTGCCAGCGCTGAATCGGGGCCGCTTGGCGGCCCATTCGCAGGGCTCAGGCCTTGCCAGTGATCAGACGATACTTGGCCATCAGTTGCTCTTCGGTCTCCGGGTGCGCTTCATCCAGCGGGATGCAGTCGACCGGGCAGACCTGTTGGCACTGCGGCTCGTCGTAGTGGCCCACGCACTGAGTGCACAGGTTAGGGTCGATCACGTAGATCTCTTCGCCTTGGGAGATGGCCTCGTTCGGGCACTCGGGTTCGCAGACGTCGCAGTTGATGCAATCGTCGGTGATGATCAGGGACATGGGGACTCCGGCCGGGGCTCACCGCCCGGGCATGTTCAACGCAATGGGCACAATTGTGCCGCATTCGCGCCCGCAGTGCACGCGGGCGCGATATTCAGGCGATCAGGCGTTACTTCTTGAAGCGTTCGGTCAGCGCCTCTGCCACCACGGGGTGGACGAACTTGCTGATATCGCCGCCCAATGCCGCGATTTCCCTGACCAACGTCGAGGAAATAAACGAATAGCGCTCCGAAGGCGTCAGGAACAGGCTCTCGACATCGGGGGCCAGTTGCCGGTTCATGTTCGCCAGCTGGAACTCGTACTCGAAGTCGGACACCGCACGCAGGCCGCGCAGGAAGACGTTGGCGCCCTGTTCCTTGGCGAAATGCGCCAACAGGGAAGAGAAGCCGATGACTTCGACATTGGGCAGGTGCTTGGTGACCTCACGGGCCAGCGCCACCCGTTGTTCCAGCGGGAACAGGGGGTTTTTCTTGGGGCTGGCCGCCACCGCGATAATCACATGGTCGAACAGCCGCGAGGCGCGCTCGACCAGATCGCCATGGCCCTTGGTAATGGGGTCGAAAGTACCCGGGTACAACACTCGGTTCATCGCGTCATCCTGGCTGGAGTGCGTTGGGGAGTCGGATGGTAGCGCAGCGATTGCGCCCGGCCAAGTCGTGCGGCCGGCTGATGGCACTATAGACAGTGGGTGCATTTGTTGTCATGCGTTGTGTGCCAGGCGGGTGATCAGGGCATCGGTGAGCTTTGCGCTGAGGGCGTAAACCGATAATTGCGGGTTGGCGCCGATGCTGGTGGGGAACAGCGAGCCGTCGTGAATCGAGAGGTTTTCCAGTTGGTGGTGCTGGCCCAAGCTGTTGCACACCGCCTGACGCGGGTCTTCGCCGAGGGCGCAGCCGCCCATCACATGGGCGCTGCCCAGGCGTGTGCGGTACGGCGCCAGTGACAGCTCGTCGATCATCGTCAGGGCTTCACTCAGGCTGCTGGCGTAGCGGGCATCGCCGTGCACCGGCAGTACCCGCGTGGCACCGGCGGCAAACTGGATGTGCGCCATGCTGCGGTAGGCGCGACGCAAACCGTCGCGCAGGTAATCGTTGATTGGGTAATCCAGCACCGGTGAGCCATCGCCGCGCAGCTCGACGGCGCCCCCCTGGCTTTGGGGGTGGAAGCCATCGCGCAGCAACGCCAGCATCACGTGAGTGTGCGGCAGCTCGGCCATGCGCTGGGCATTGTCGTTGCCATGCCCGCCCAGCAGGGTGCTGGCCAGGGCCGGGTGCAGGGGCGGCACTTCGAGTTTGTAGCCGATCGGGCCGTCGCTGCCGCCCACCCATTGAAAATGGTCGCTGTAGATTGATTGCGGGGCGCCGTAATAGGGGTCGATGCGGGCGTTGAAACGTGCCGCGCTGAAGTTGACCAGGTGCAGGAAGGTGCGTTTGCCCAGGCGCGCGTGCGGGTCGGGGGCGTTGGAACGCAGCAACAGGGCAGGGCTGTTGATACCGCCCCCGGCCAGAATGTAGTGCCGGGCGCTTACGCTGATCTGCTTGCCGGTGGTGGTTATCCCGTTGGCGTCCAGGGCACTGCACTGCAACCCGGCGATGCGTTCGCCGTCGTGCTCAAAGCGCTCTGCCCGGGCTAGGTACAGCAGCTCGCCACCGTGGTCGAGGGTGGCCGGTATGCTGGTCACCAGCATCGACTGCTTGGCATTGACCGGGCAGCCCATGCCGCAATAGCCAAGATTCCAGCAACCGCGCACATTGCGCGGTATCACCGCCCAACGATAGCCGAGCTGTTCGCAGCCACGGCGCAGCACTTCGTTGTTGGCATTTGGCGGCAAGGCCCAGGGGCTGATGCCCAGCTGCTGTTCGATGCGTTCGAACCAGGGGGCTAATGCTTCGTTGCTCAAACCGCTGACCTGGTGCTCCTGGGCCCAATGGGTCAGGGTCTGTGGCGGTGTGCGAAAGCTCGAAGTCCAGTTGACCAGCGTGGTGCCGCCCACGGCGCGGCCCTGCAGAATGGTGATGGCGCCATCCTTGCTCATCCGCCCCAAGCCCTCCTGATATAGGCTCGCGTAAGCCTCGCTCTCCAGCAGGTGGAAGTCGCTGCTGGTCTTCAGTGGGCCTTCTTCGATCAGCAATACCTTGAACCCGGCGGCGCTGAGCAACTGCGCACTGGTGGCGCCGCCCGCGCCGCTGCCGATCACGGCGATGTCCGCTTGCAGGGTCAGATCATTCGCCAGGCGCGAGCCGTCGTGGGTGATCCAGCCGCGTTCGAGGCCTTGGCGAAACGGGTCGATTACAGGCATTGGCGGTGCTCTTGTTGTGGTCAGATCTTCGGTGGCCCTGGGTAGCCGCAGGCCGCCCAGGCTTCCGGGCGTTCGTACCAGGCCATCAGCAGCAGTTGCAGCAGCGACGCATGGCCCATGCGCAGCAGGTTCAGCGAGCTGCCCTGCCAGCGTTGCAGAAACGCGTTGATCTGCTCGGCGCTGGCTTGCTGCCAGGCGCCCCAGATACCGGTCAGGGGGCCACGGGTCAGCGGCAGGCTGAGCACGTCGAACAATTGCCGGGTGAGCTTGAGCATCTCTGGCGACAGCGCCGCCAGTTTGTGATCAAGGCTGTGCAGCACCAGCCCATCGACGGCCTGGGTGCCGGCAAGCACCACCGGGATCAGCGCGCTCAGCAGGGGCAGGTCGTCGTCGCGCAGTGCCCGGTAGCCGGTGGCGGGCGACTGCGCCGTGCAGCCGACCAGGCTGGTGGTGGCGAGGAACGCACTGGTTCCCAGGCTGAAACGGAGCAGGTCGCGGCGCTGCATGGGCCAGGGCTCAGCGGATGAACAGCTTGTAGACCAGGCGCTGCAAGGCCTTGCCGTAAGGCGGGTAGATCAGGCGGGCAGCGTTCAGGCGTTGCTTGGCCAGCACCGCCTTGGCTTTGCTGAAGGTCAGGAAGCCGTCGTGGCCGTGGTAGTGCCCCATCCCGGAAGGCCCTATGCCGCCAAAGGGCAGGTCGTCCTGGGCGACATGCAGCAGGGTGTCGTTCAGGCACACGCCACCGGAGTGGGTGTGGCGCAGTACATGCTCCTGCTCGGTGCGCTCGTAGCCGAAGTAGTAGAGGGCCAGGGGGCGTGGGCGCTGGTTGATGTAGGCCAAGGCTTGGTCGAGGGTGTCATAGGGCACCAGCGGCAACAGCGGGCCGAAAATTTCGTCCTGCATCACCTGCATGCCATCGTTCACCCCTAGCAGCAGGTGGGGGGGCAGGCGTCGCCCCTGACGGGGTTCGCCAGGGTACAGGTCGAGCACCTCGGCGCCTTGGTCGCGGGCGTCGTCCAGCAGGTGCTGCAGGCGCTGCAGCTGACGCGGGTTGATGATGGCGGTGTAGTCGGGGTTATCGGCGATATGTGGGTACAGGCGCCGAACGGCGATTTGGTAAGCGTCACTGAAGGCCTGCAGCCGTTCGCGCGGCACCAGCACGTAGTCGGGGGCTACGCAGGTCTGGCCGGCGTTCAGGGTCTTGCCGAAGGCAATGCGCTCGGCCGCGCTGTCCAGCGGCACGCTGGCCGAGACGATGGCCGGCGATTTGCCGCCCAGTTCCAGGGTCACCGGGGTCAGGTTGTGGGCCGCAGCCAGCATGACCTGGCGGCCCACGCTGGTAGCGCCGGTGAACAGCAGGTGGTCGAACGGCAGGCGAGCAAAGGCCTGGCCAACCTCGACCTCACCCAGCACCACACTGACCAGGTCTTCGGGGTACACGCGCGCCAGCAACTGCTTGAGTGCCTGGGCACTGGCCGGCGTTGCTTCGCTGAGCTTGAGCATGACCCGGTTGCCCGCTGCCAGGGCGCAGGTCAGCGGGCCGATGGCGAGAAACAACGGGTAGTTCCACGGCACGATGATGCCGACGACCCCCAAGGGTTGGTAGTGCACCTGCGCGCTGGCGGGCTGGAAGGCCAGGCCTACGCGGCGCCGGCTGGGGCGCATCCAGCGTTGCAAATGTCTTTCGGCGTGTCGCAGGCCCTGGATCGAGGGCAGCAGTTCAGCCAGCAAGGTCTCGTCGGCACTACGGCCGTCAAAGTCCTGGTCGATGGCTTCGATCAGTTGCGCCTGGCCCACCAGCAGTGCCTCGCGCAGGCTCTTCAACCACTGGCGGCGCTGCGCCGCCGGTGGCGTGGGGTTGCCGGCAAAAGCCTGGCGTTGAGCGGCGAACCTCGCCGTCAAGTCGAGGTCGGAATGCACAGGAGACAAGGCAACGGGCGAGGTCATATCGGCGCGAGTCCGGGCGAGGGAGTCCCTAGAGCCTATACTCTAATCGGTACCATGGTGCGAATTTTTCCTGGGGTTCGAGCGGTGCATTCCACAGCGGATAAGCCGTAAGATGACCCTTTGACCAAGGCCCGCAGACTGGGAGCTGAGCATGGCCCCGCGCATGAAGACCCGAGAGCGCATCGTGCAGAACAGCCTGGAGCTGTTCAACCAGCAGGGCGAACGTAGCGTCAGCACCAACCATATTGCCGCGCACATGGAAATCTCGCCCGGCAACCTCTATTACCACTTCCCCAACAAGCAGGCGATCATCGCCCTGTTGTTCAGCCAGTACGAAGCGCTGGTGGACAGTTTTCTGCGCCCGCCTCAAGGGCGAGCCGCAACGGTGGAAGACAAGCGTTTCTACCTCAAGGCCCTGCTCGCGGCGATGTGGAACTACCGCTTCCTGCACCGCGACCTGGAACACCTGCTGGACAGCGACCCCGAGCTGGCCGCGCGCTATCGGCGGTTTTCCGAGCGCTGCCTGCGCCAGGGCCAGGCGATTTACCGGGGCTTTGTCGACGCGGGGATCCTGGCCATGGCGCCGGCGCAGATCGAGTCGCTGACCATCAACGCCTGGATCGTGCTGACGTCATGGGTGCGTTTTCTCAGCACCACGCGTGAGCACTCCGCGCACCTGGGTGAAGAAGCCTTCAAGCGCGGCGTCTATCAGGTACTGGTGCTGGAGCTCGGCTTCGTCACCGTTGACGCCCGCAATGCCGTGGACGCGCTGTGCCAGGAATTCCATGTACCGTTCAACCAGGCCCTGGAACTGTAAACCAGGGCACGCGTGCCATCGATCAGGAGATAGTCATGCCCCTTGCGCAATTGATCACCCCGCAACAGTTGGCCGAGCGTCTGGGCTCGCCCGATCTGGTGATCCTCGACTGCCGCTTTGCCCTCGAGGATGTGGACTATGGCCAACGCAGCTATGCCGAGGGGCATATTGCCGGGGCCCACTTCGCCGACCTTGAGCGCGACCTCAGTGGCCCGGTAAGCAAGGGACGCACGGGGCGCCACCCATTACCGGATGCGGGGCGGCTGGTTGAGCGCCTGCGCGAGTGGGGGCTGGACAATGACAGCCAGGTGGTGCTCTACGACGACGGCCCCGGTGCATTTGCCGCCCGCGCCTGGTGGTTGCTGGCCTGGCTGGGCAAGCGCAGTGGCGTGTCGGTCCTCGATGGCGGCCTCAAGGCATGGCATGCAGCGCACCTGCCGTTGAGCCTGGACCCACCCCTCAAGCGCGAGGGTACGTTCACAGGTGAGCCGGATAACACGTTGCTGATCGATGCCGAGCACTTGGCCAAGCACTTGGGCGATGCGGGGCTGACGTTGATCGACGCCAGAGGCTTGCCGCGCTTTCGCGGTGAAGTCGAGCCGATCGACCCGGTTGCTGGGCACATTCCTGGTGCGCAGTGCGCGGCGTTTACCGACAACCTGGGGGGCGACGGGCGTTTTCTACCGGCCGACGCACTCAAGCAACGGTTTGCCGAAAAGTTGGCGGGGCGCTCGCCAGAGCAGTTGGTGGCCTACTGCGGGTCGGGGGTGACGGCTTGCCACAATCTGTTTGCCCTGGCACTGGCGGGCTATCCACTGGGGCGGCTGTATGCAGGGTCGTGGAGCGAGTGGATCAATGATCCGGCGCGTGGGGTGGCGACCGGGGATTGACCCGGGCGGCTGCTACGCGCCTTCTACCAGCCACTGCGGAATCCGCCGTTCCAGGTAATACCCCGGGTTGCGCAGGCTGCCATCGACAAAACCCACATGGCCACCGCGATTGTGCAGTTCAAACTGCGTCTGCGCTGCCAGTTCGCTTGCCAAGGGCAAGCTGTGGCTGGACACGAATGGATCGTCGCTGGCGTGGATAATCAGGGTCGGCGTGCGGTTCTCGCCCAAGAAGAAGCGGCTCGATGAGCGGCGGTAGTAGTCGTGCGCATCGTTGAAACCATTGAGCGGCGCAGTGACCCTGCCGTCGAAGTCCCAGAAGGTGCGCAGTTTGGTCAGGGGCCCGAGCCGTTGCAGGGCTGCTAGCCGCTCGTGTTCGCCCTTCTCACGGAAGTGGCGCTGCTTGAGCTGTACATAGGCCAGCATCTCGCGCATGAAATGGGCCTGGTAGACCTTCGAAAAACCCTGGCCGATACGGTCGGCACACTGGTCCAGGCGAAACGGCACCGACACCGCGACCGCAGCTTCCAGCTGGCTGGCCGAGCCGCTTTCGCCCAGGTATTTGAGCAGCACATTGCCACCCAACGAATAACCCACTGCATAAAGTGGCGCCAATGGGCGCTGGGCGCGCAGGTGCGCGACGATTTCTGCCAGGTCCTCGCTGGCGCCGGAGTGGTAGCTGCGCGGCAGCAGGTTCGGCTCGCCCGAACAACCGCGCCAGTTCACCGCCACGCTGGCCCAGCCGCGGCCCTGCAGGGCTTGCTGCAGGCCTTTGACGTAAGGCGAGTGGGAAGACCCGGTCAGCCCGTGCAGCACCAGCACCAGCGGCGCATCCGCCTGGTGCGGGCCATGCCAGTCGAGGTCGATGAAATCGCCATCGGCCAGCCACAGCCGTTCGCGGTCGCGCTGCAGCGCTGGCAGCTTGCGCCAGAGCGGGCCCCATAAGGTTTGCAGGTGCGGATTGGACAGGCCGACGGCCGGGCGAAAATGGGCAGTGAGGCTGGGCATGCTGGGCGACTCGTGATGTGCCTGCCTAGAGTGCCATGAAACGCTGCCCCTGTACCTGCGCTATTGGTCGATAGCCGGCAGCTGGGTCAAGCGCTCGATGTAGGTATTCAGGTGGTCATCCGCTTGCGGCTGATAGGTGGTATTGGTGAGTAGCGCGGCCAGGCTGTTGTTCCTGGCAACACCGCGCAACGGGTGTTCGGACATGGCGCAAGTGCTCCTGCAAGAAACGAAGGAGCAGCTTCAGCCATGGCGCCGGTTACTGTGCTGTAACTAATTACGCCAACACAGTAAACCGGCGCGCAGTCGGGCGGTCAGCCGCGCTGCCAAAGCGCGTAATGCACCTGGCCGGTCTTTTTCTCGCGGTGCAAGCGCCAGTTACCGGGCATTTGCAAGGCCGAGGGCGCGGTCTCGCTTTCGGTGTAGATCCACGCCTGTTCACGCAGCCACTGGTTCTGTTCCAGCAGGTTGCAGGTGTTGGCCAGCAGGTCCTGATGGAAGGGCGGGTCGAGGAACACGACGTCGAACTGCTGCTTGGCCGGGTTTTGCAGGTAGCGCAGCGCGTCGGTCTGCAGGATCTGCCCGCGTGGGCAGCGCAGCAGCTCGAGGTTGTCCTTGAGGTTGCTGATGGCGGCTGGGTTGCTGTCCAGGGCCACGGCATCTTCGGCGCCGCGAGACAAGGCTTCGAGCACCAGAGCACCGCTGCCGGTAAAGGCATCCAGCACCCGGGCGCCTTCGATGTAAGGCGCAAGCCAGTTGAACACGGTTTCGCGCACGCGGTCAGGCGTTGGCCGCAGGCCGTCGCCTTCAGGCACCGCCAGGCGGCGGCTGCGCCACTCGCCGGCGATGATGCGCAGGTGGCCCTGGCCCTTGCTTTGGCCCGTTTGAGGGCGGGCGGGAGG
>NZ_JABWRU010000013.1:0-130570 GCF_014269165.1 Pseudomonas sp. SWRI68
GCTACCATCTAGGTAGGCTGAGATGGCTGTGAGTTTGAACTGCTCTGTGTATTTGCCCATCGGTCCCCCCAAGGGTTGGATTTTTTGTCCAACTTCTTGGGGGCAGTCCAATCCGTGGGAGCGGGCTTGCCCCGCGAAGAGGCCGGCCCAGGCTTACTACTTAGCCAATTCCCCACGCAACTGCTCGATCCGCTGATCCTTCTCCAGCCACAGCTGATTCACCCACGCCTGCACGGACTGCCGGAAGGCCGGGTCATTTTCATAATCCCCATCCCACAATGCCGGGTCCAGCTCACGCACTTGGATGTCGATAATCACCCGGCTAATGCTGCCATTGAGCAAGTCCCAGAAGCCGGGCGCCTTGTGGCCGGGGTAAACGATGGTCACGTCCAGCAGCGCGTCCAGCTGCTCGCCCAGCGCTGCCAGCACAAAAGCCACGCCCCCGGCCTTGGGCTTTAGCAGGTGACGGTAAGGCGATTGCTGCTCTTGGCGCTTGGCCTCGGTGAAGCGTGTGCCTTCGAGGTAGTTGACCACGGTCACCGGCTGGCGCTTGAACAGCTCGCAGGCGGCTTTGGTGATTTCCAGGTCCTTGCCCTTGAGCTCGGGGTGCTTGTCCAGAAACGCCTTGCTGTAGCGCTTCATGAATGGGTAATCCAGCCCCCACCAGGCCAGGCCCAGCAGCGGTACCCAGATCAGCTCCTTCTTGAGGAAGAACTTGAAGAACGGCGTGCGGCGGTTGAGGCTTTCGATCAGCGCGGGGATGTCGACCCAGCTCTGGTGGTTACTCACGGCCAGGTACGAGGTGTCCTTGCGCAGGCGCTCGACGCCGCGGATGTCCCACTGGGTGGGGATGCACAGGGCAAAGATCGCTTTGTCGATCTCCGACCAGGTTTCGGCCACCCACATCACTGCAGCGGATGCGTAGTCGCGGCCACGGCCCGGCAGCACCAGCTTGAGCAGGGCAAACACCAGCAGCGGGCAGATCAACACCACGGTGTTGAGCAGCAACAGAAGGGTTGTGAGAATGCCGGTCAGCAGGCGACGCATAAAGAAACTCTTGTTGTGAGATAAACGCGGTCGGCAATGATAAGCAGCGATGCGCCCCACGCCAAATTTCCAGTGCCCGTCGGCGGGGACAAATGTTTCACATTGTGTTGATTACCCTGTAACGACGAACCTATTCAACGTGTGCAGTCTAAGCACTGTCTGCAATCAAGGAAGCGTAACCCGTGAAATCACTGCTTGCCCTGTTGTCGCTGTTTGCCTTGCCGGTCATGGCCGCTGAGCCGACGATTTATGGCCGTTACGAAAACATTGCCCTGCCGGAAATCGGCGAAACGCTGAAGGCCAAGATGGACACTGGCGCCTTCACTGCATCGCTGTCGGCCAAGGACATCGAGCTGTTCACCCGCGATGGCGATGAGTGGGTGCGCTTCCGCCTGGCGACCAAGGAGTCCGACGGCAAGGTCTACGAGCACAAGGTCTCGCGCATCAGCAAGATCAAGGGCCGTGCCGACGAAGAGGAAGAAGGCGATGCGCCGGAAATCTCCAAGCGTCCGGTGGTGGACCTGGAGTTGTGCCTGGGTGATGAGAAGCGCACCGTTGAGGTGAACCTGGTAGACCGCAGCAGCTTCAACTACCCGCTGTTGATCGGGTCAAAGGCGTTGCGTGAGTTCAAGGCGGCGGTCAACCCGGCCAAGAAGTTTACCGCGGGCAAGCCGGACTGCTGACCTGGAACCTGACTGGCCCATTGTAGGAGCGGCCTTGCGTCGCGATAGGGCTGCGTAGCGGCCCCGGCGATTTATGCCACTACAGAAAACCTGGGGCCGCTACGCACCCCTATCGCGACGCAAGGCCGCTCCTACACAATAGTGCGTCGCCATCGACATTTGCACAGGCCGCGCACCATGCCCCATATCCTCATCGTCGAAGACGAAGCCGCCATCGCCGACACGCTGGTCTACGCCCTGCAGGCCGATGGCCACAGCACCGAATGGGTGACCCTGGGCAGCGCGGCCCTCGATAAGCAACGCCAGCGCCCGGCCGACCTGATCATCCTCGACATCGGCCTGCCCGATATCAGTGGCTTCGAAACCTGCCGCCAGCTACGCCGCTTCAGCGAAGTGCCGGTGATGTTCCTCAGCGCCCGCGACGGTGAAATCGACCGGGTGGTGGGCCTGGAGATCGGTGCCGACGATTATGTCGTCAAACCCTTCAGCCCGCGCGAGGTGGCCGCGCGCGTGCGGGCGATCCTCAAGCGCATGGCGCCAAGGGCTGAGCCTGCTGCTGCGGCAACGCTGTTCCAGCTCGACACCCTGCGCATGCAGATCAGCTACCGCAACCAGCCGCTGGCCCTGACCCGCCATGAGTTCCGCCTACTGCAATGCCTGCTGGAGCAGCCCCAGCGGGTATTCAGCCGCGAGCAATTGCTCGATGCCTTGGGGGTGGCCTCCGACGTGGGCTACGAGCGCACCATCGACAGCCATATCAAGAGCCTGCGTGCCAAGTTGCGCCTGGTGGCCAGCGCGGCAGAGCCGATCCAGACCCACCGCGGCCTGGGCTACAGCTACAGCCCGGATCACGCCTGATGCGCCTGGGCATCCGGATCTTCCTGGTGTATTTCCTGTTCGTTGGGCTGGCAGGCTACTTTCTGCTCAACACAGTGCGCGAGCAGATCCGCCCGGTGGTGCGCCAATCGTCCGAGGAAACCCTGGTAGACACCGCCAACCTGCTGGCGGAGATCCTGCACGATGACGTCAAGGCCGGCACCCTCGGCCAGAGCCGCCTGCCCGAAGTGCTCAAGGCCTATGGGTCGCGTAGCCCGGGCGCGCAGATCTGGGGGTTGGCGAAGAACCAGGTCAGCCACCGCATCTACGTGACTGACGCCAAAGGCATCGTCCTGCTCGACTCCAGCGGTGAAGGCCTGGGCAAGGACTATTCGAAGTGGAACGATGTCTACCTCACCCTGCGCGGCGAATACGGTGCCCGCTCCACGCGCAGCGTCGCTGATGACGAAAGCACCTCGGTGATGCACGTGGCCGCGCCGATCATCGATGACGGCCGGATCATCGGCGTGGTGACCGTGGCCAAGCCCAACAGCTCGCTGCAACCCTACATCGACCGCTCCGAGCAGCGCTTGCTGACGTTGGGCCTGGGCTTGATCGGCCTGGGCCTGTTGATCGGTGCCGCGCTGTCGTGGTGGCTGGCGCGCTCGCTGCGCAGGCTGGCCCGCTACGCCCAGGCCGTCAGCGAAGGCGAACGCGCGGCGCTGCCGCACTACAAGGGCGGTGAGCTGGCGCACCTGGCCAATGCGGTGGAGCGCATGCGTACGCAACTGGAAGGCAAAGCGTACGTCGAGCGCTACGTGCATACCCTGACCCACGAACTGAAAAGCCCGCTGGCGGCCATTCGCGGTGCTTCCGAGTTGCTGCAGGGCGAGATGCCGGCCGAACAGCGGGCGCGCTTTGTGGGCAACATCGAACGGGAGAGCGAGCGCTTGCAACAGATGATCGAGCGCCTGCTCAACCTGGCGCGGGTCGAGCAGATGCAGGCGCTGGAAGACGAACAGCAGGTGGCGCTGGCATCGCTGGTCGACGAACTGCTGCTGGCCCATGCGGCACGTATCGAAGGGGCTGGCTTGCAGGTGCGACAGCGGGTGCCGGTAGGGCTGCGGTTGTTGTGTGATCCGTTTCTGATGCGCCAGGCGCTGGCCAACCTGCTCGATAACGCGCTGGACTTTACCCCGGTGGGCGGGGCGCTGCTGTTCGAGCTGGAGCGCGAGGGCGGGCGCGTGGCATTGAGCCTGTTCAACCAGGGGCAGGCTATCCCGGCGTATGCCATCGGGCGGGTCAGCGAGCGGTTCTACTCACTGCCACGGCCGGGCAGCGGGCGCAAGAGTACCGGGCTGGGGCTGAATTTTGTGGCTGAGGTGATGCAGTTGCATGGCGGCACGTTGGCGGTGGATAACGTTGACGGCGGGGTGCGGGTGCGGTTGTGGCTGCCGATGCGGCGTATCAGCTGAGGTTGCTGGGGCTACGCGCAAAAACACGCAATCTCCATAGAGTCTCCCCAAAGCCTCCATGCAAGGCGCAGACACTGCGCCCACTGCCATAGGAGGCCCCATGAACAAGACCTTGAGTTTCAAGCTCGGCATGATTGCCCTGCTGATGTTGCTGTTGCTGATCCCCCTGCTGCTGATCAACGGCCTTATCGACGAGCGCCAGAGCCTGCGTGACAGTGTGGTGCGGGACATCGCCCAGAGCGCCAGTTTCGACCAGCAGCTCAGCGGCCCGCTGCTGGTGGTGCCCTATCGCAAGTACCAACGGCGCTGGATCGACAAGGACGGCGAGCGTACCCAGGAGACCAGCACCGTCGCCGGCCATCTGTACTTCCTCCCGGAAACCTTCGACGCCGACCTGGGCGTGGAGACCGAGCTGCGCGCACGCGGTATCTACCAGGCGCGGCTGTTTCACGCCAAGGGCCGTATCAGTGGCCGCTTCAAACTGCCCGAGCGCTGGGGCATCGACAAGGACTTCGACGACTACCGGTTCGACAAGCCCTTCCTGGTGGTGGGCATCAGCGATATCCGCGGCATCGAGAACGGCCTGGAGCTGACCTTCGACGAACGCAAATTGCCGTTCGAAGCCGGCACCGGGCTCAGCTGGATGCGCGCGGGCGTGCATGCCAGTCTGCCAGGGCTGGATGGCCTGCAGGCGCGCGAGTTCAGCTATGGCTTCGACCTGGCGTTGCAGGGCACTGGCCAGCTGCAGGTATTGCCGGTGGGCCGCACCAGCAGTGTCGACCTGCGCGCCAACTGGCCGCACCCAAGCTTCATCGGCAGCTACCTGCCCAGCCGTCGCGACATCGATGCCCAGGGCTTCAGTGCCCATTGGCAGACGTCGTTCTTCGCCACCAACCTCGAAGACGCCCTGCGCCAGTGCGCCAGCGGGGGGGAGTGCACGGACTTCAGCGAGCGGACCTTCGGCGTGAGCTTCGTCGACCCAGTGGACCAGTACCTGAAGAGCGAGCGGGCGATCAAATATGCGTTGTTGTTCATCGCGCTGACCTTTGCCGGCTTCTTCCTGTTCGAGGTGTTGAAAAACCTCAGCGTGCACCCGGTGCAGTACATCCTGGTGGGAGTGGCGCTGGCGTTCTTCTACCTGCTGTTGCTGTCGTTGTCCGAGCACATTGGCTTCGGCCCGGCGTATGGGCTGTCGGCTTTGGCCTGTGTGTTGCTGATTGGCTTCTACCTGAGCCACGTGTTGCACAGCCTCGGCCGTGGGGTGGGGTTTGCAGCAGGGTTGGCAGCGCTGTACGCGATGCTTTATGGGCTGCTCAGCGCCGAGGACTATGCGCTGCTGATGGGCTCGCTGCTGTGCTTTGGCTTGCTGGGCGTGTTCATGGTGCTGACCCGGCGGCTGGACTGGGCACGGGTGGGGAGGGCGGCATGAGGGAGGATAGAGAAATCGGGCGCTGGTTGGCCCGCAGGATCGGGCAGTTGTTTCCTGTGATACCCAAGTAAGGCTTGGGGCTGCTTTGCAGCCCATTCGCGGGGCAAGCCCGCGAATGGCCCTGTCAGGCTGTCGGTGCTGTGGCGACCATCGAAGGCCGCTTGGCCACCTCGGCATACCAGGCCGCCAACCTAGGCTGGTGCTCACGCCAGCCAAAATCAGGCTGGCGCAAATCCAGGTATCCCAGTGCGCACGCCACACCGATTGCCGCCAGATCAAAGCCCGAGATCAGCTCCGCCAGGTGCTCCTGCTCCAGGTTGGCCAGGCTGCGGCGGATCTTCTCGCCCTGCGCTTCAAGCCAGCCGTCCCAGCGCTTGCCTTCAGGCCGCAGGAAGCTCTCATAGCGCGACGACACCGCCGCATCCATGATCGCATCGGCCTGCGACACCAGCGTCATGCGCCGCCAGCGCGCCGAGCCTTCACGCGGCAGCAACGGCAGGCCGACATGCTGCAGGTCCAGGTACTCGCAGATCACCCGGCTGTCGTGCAGCACCGTGCCGTCGTCCAGGCGCAGGGCCGGGATCTTGCCGATCGGGTTGCCCAGGTTGAGCTGCGCGTCGCCGCTCACCGGGCTGATGTTCACCGGTTGCAGGGTGACGCGGTCAAGCTGGCCAGTCTCGTGCAGCACTACCATGACCTTGCGCACGAAGGGCGATAGTGGCGAGTGGAACAGCGTCATCGTGGCCATGGTTCAGTTGCCTTGCAGGCTGGGCGGCAGGCACACGCCGGTACCGCCGATGCCGCAGTAGCCGCCCGGGTTCTTGGCCAGGTACTGCTGGTGGTAGGCCTCGGCGAAGTACACGGTTGGCGCTTGGTCGATCTCGGTGGTGATCTCGCCGAAACCGGCCTTGTTCAGCTCGGCCTGGAAGGCGTTGCGGCTGGCCTTGGCTTCGTCGAGCTGCTGCGGCGAGGTGCAGTAGATGGCCGAGCGGTACTGGGTGCCGACATCGTTGCCCTGACGCATGCCCTGTGTCGGGTTGTGCAGTTCCCAGAACATCGCCAGCAACTCGCGGTAGCTGAGCTTGTTCTTGTCGAACACCACCAGCACCACTTCGGTGTGGCCGGTCAGGCCCGAGCAGACCTCTTCGTAGGTGGGGTTGGGGGTGAAGCCGCCGGCATAGCCGACCACGGTGCTGACCACGCCTTCACGCTGCCAGAAGCGGCGCTCGGCGCCCCAGAAGCAGCCCAGGCCGAAGATGGCGAAGTCGATGTCACCTTCGAAGAACGGGCCGAGCAGGGGCGTGCCCTCGAACACATGGTGGAACTCGGGCAGGGACATTGGGGTTTCGCGGCCAGGCAGCGCCTGCTCCGCAGTTGGCATGACGTTTTTGTTCACCAGGATTTCCGAACGCAGGACCATGGCCGTTCCTCTTTTTTTTTCAGATATCTGTTTGTCAGATAGATAAGTGTGGGCCGCGAAAGGGCCCGAATGGACTCTATAGTGCACGAGGTTGACGCTGCTGTCAGGCCACCGGGCCGCGCGGATAGCGCTTGAGTTTCTCGGCCAGCTCACGCCCCGGAATCGGCCGATCGAACAGATAGCCCTGGCCCACATCGCAGCGGTGCCGGCGCAGAAACGCCAATTGCGCCGGGGTCTCGATGCCCTCGGCCACCACCTTGAGCTTGAGGTTATGGGCCATGGCCACCACCGCCGAGGTGATCTCCATGTCGTCCTGGTTGTCGGGGATTTCGTTGATGAAGCTGCGGTCGATCTTGATGATGTCGATCGGAAACTTCTTCAGGTAGCTCAACGACGAATAGCCCGTGCCGAAGTCGTCCATGGCCAAGGTCAGGCCCAGGGCCTTGAGCTCGTCGAGCTGGCGGTGGGTGTCTTCGGTCGCTTCCAGCAGCAGGCCTTCGGTCAGCTCCAGCTCCAGCAGGTGCGGGGGCAGGGCCTCCTCCTTGATGATCGAGCTGATCGACGCTACCAGGTCAGGGTCGGAAAACTGCTTGGGCGACAGGTTGATGGCCACGTGCAGGTTGCCCATGCCGGCCTCGCGCAGCTGTTGGCTCATGCGGCACGCCTGGCGCACCACCCACTTGCCGATGGGGATGATCAGGCCGGTTTCCTCGGCCACGCTGATGAACTGGTCCGGGCGGATCATGCCGCGCTCGGGGTGGTTCCAGCGCAGCAGTGCCTCCAGCCCCAGCAGGCGGCCGCTGCGCAGGCACAGCTTGGGCTGGTAGAACACCTCCAGCTCGTTCTGGGTCAGGGCGCGGCGCAGGTTGTTCTCGACGAACAGCTTGTAACTGGCCTCGGCATTGAGCACTTCGGTAAACACCTGCACCTGGTGCTTGCCGTTGGCTTTGGCCTTGTGCAGGGCCAGGCCTGCGTTTTTCATCAGGCTCGCGGGGTCGATGCCATGCAGCGGCGCGCAGGCCAGGCCCACCGAGGCGGTGACGTTGATCAGCTGGTTGTCGACGAACATCGGTTTGTCGAGGGTGCGCAGCAATTGCTGGGCGACGCCCTGGCCATCTTCCAGGTGGGTGTCGTCGAGCAGCACGGCAAACTCGTTGCTGGCAAAGCGCGCCAGGATGCCGCCGGCGCTGAGGCTGTTGCGCAACCGGCGGGCGAGGCTGACCAGCAGCTTGTCACCGGTCTGGTGGCCGAGGCTGTCGTTGATGCGCTTGAAGTTGTCGATGTCCACCAGCAGCAGGCACATGGAATGCTCGTCGTTGCGGGCAAAGCGCTCGTCGAGGCTGCGGATGAAGGCCGGGCGGTTGCCCAGGTTGGTCAGGTTGTCGGTGTAGGCCAGGCGTTCGATGCGTTGCTGGGCCAGCTTGGTCTGGGTGACATCTTCGTAGATGCCGATGTAGTGGGTCAGCTCGCGGTTGTCACCATACACCTTGGAAATCGACAGCTGGCCCCAGTAGGGCTCGAGGTTTTTACGCCGGCTCTTGAATTCGCCCTGCCAACTGTTGCCCATGGCCAGGCTCGACGGCGAATCGAACAGCAGCTCGCTGAGGTTTTCCAGGGCGGGCAGTTCGGCCAGTTGGCGGCCCTGGACTTCGTCGGTGCTGTATTGGGTGATCGCGGTGAAGCTTGGGTTGACGTACTCCACCACGCCATCGCGGTTGACCAGCAAAAAGGCGCTGGCGCTTTGCTCTACGGCGCGCTGGAACAGGTGCAGGGCACTGGCTGCCGTGCGCCGGTTGTGGTTGGTGATGACCTGGGCGAACTGGTCGGCCAGCTCACCGGCAAAGGCGATTTCGTCAGACTGCCAGGCCCGCGGCTGGCCGCTCTGCTCCAGGCACAACACGCCGATGACCTGGCCATCGACGCGCACGCTGGCATCGAGCATGGCTTTGTTGTCGGGGCGCAGGCTTTGCGTCAGGGCGCGGGTGCGCGGGTCGTGGCTAGCGTTGTGGGCGTCGATGGCGCGGCTGGCGTGCAGGGCGTCGAGGTAGTCGGGAAAGCGGCTGGCATCGATGGCTTCGGGCAGGCGGTGTTGCTGCTCGTGGCGATACCAGGCGCTGATCGGCTCCAGGCGCTGGTCTTCCAGGTGCCAGATGCTGGCGCTGTCGACCTTGTAGATTTCGCAGGCGCTCTGGGTGATCAGCTCGGCAGCTTCGAGCAGCGAGTTCCCGGCACTGTAGCGCTGGCGGGCCAGGCGCAGGATGAGGTCTTGCTGGCCACGCACCCGCTCCAGGTGTTCAAGCTGTTCTTGCTGGGCGCGCTGGTTGAGTTGCAGGGCCAGCTGCAGGCGGGTGTTGCGTGACTCCAGCTCGCTGGGGTCTGCGTCGTTGGCGTCGTCGGGCGGGTCGTCGAGCACGCTCAGGTAGCCGCGCAGCAGTTGGCGATTGTGCTGCCTGTAGGCCTCGCCGGCTTCCACCAGGCGCAGCGATGCACCAGGGCCATGCAAGGTGTAGCGCACCCGGTAATAGCCGCGACGGGCCAGTTGCGACTGGATTTCATCGTGCAACCTGTAGCGGGCCTCGGGTTCCATCAGGCTGGCATAGGGCGCATCGACGAGGGCACAGAGTTCGCCGGCCTGCAGGCCGAACTGGCGCTCGCAGGCAGGGTCGAGGTAGAGCATTGCCCAGGTGGCTTCGTTGAGCCTTTCGAAACGCAGCATGCCGAGCCGCGAGGGCACGGGTAGCTGCGTGACGACCTCGGCCGCCACACGGCTGGCGGCATCGGGTTGGCTTTTCATCGAAGACTCGCTTGAAGAGGGTGACACGGCCTGGGGGGCGGCGTATCTGGCAAGGTTGCATCATGTCCCGAGGGCTGGCAAGCGGCCATGCGTGATGCTGTGTACGGGTTATCGGCTGTTTGGCCGGAAATGTTAGTTCGCCTTGAGAATTTTGGCGTCTGGGAGATCGAGCGCCACACCCTATCGGCGGACAAAAAAAAGCCCCGCCAAATGACGGGGTTGAGGTACGAGCGTGGCAGCTCGAAAAGGGTACTGCCCCTCTTGCGAGGGGCAGCTTGCCGCCTTACAGCAGCAGGGTGCGGATATCCGCCAGCACGTCGCCCAGGCGCTTGGTGAAGCGCGCGGCGGCAGCGCCGTTGATCACACGGTGATCGTAGGACAGCGACAGCGGCAGCATCAGCTTCGGCTGGAAGGCTTTGCCATCCCACACCGGCTGCATGGTTGCCTTGGACACACCGAGGATCGCCACCTCTGGCGCATTGACGATCGGCGTGAAGCCGGTGCCGCCAATGTGGCCGAGGCTGGAGATGGTGAAGCAGGCGCCTTGCATGTCGTCGGCCGACAGCTTTTTGGTGCGCGCCTTCTCGGCCAGTGCAGCGGCTTCGGCAGCCAGTTGCAGCAGGTTTTTCTGGTCGACGTTCTTGATCACAGGGACCAGCAGGCCGTCCGGGGTGTCCACGGCAAAGCCGATGTTCACGTATTTCTTGCGGATGATGGCCTTGCCGCTTGGTGCCAGCGAGCTGTTGAAGTCCGGCAGTTCCTTGAGCAGGAAGGCGCAGGCCTTGAGCAGCAGTGGCAGCACGGTCAGCTTGACGCCAGCCTTCTCGGCCACGGCCTTCTGCGCAACGCGGAAGGCTTCCAGCTCGGTGATGTCGGCAGAGTCGAACTGGGTGACGTGCGGCACGTTCAGCCAGCTGCGGTGCAGGTTGGCGGCACCGACCTGCATCAGGCGGGTCAGGGCCACTTCTTCCACTTCGCCGAACTTGCTGAAGTCCACGGCAGGGATCGGCGGGATGCCAGCGCCGCCAGTCGCGCCGGCAGCTGCCGGTGCTTCTTTGGCCTTCTGCATCATCGCCTTGACGTAAACCTGCACGTCTTCTTTCAGGATACGGCCGTGCGGGCCGGTCGCGGCAACCGCGCCCAGCTCGACACCGAACTCACGGGCCAGCTGGCGAACAGCGGGGCCTGCGTGAACCTTGGCGTTGTTGCCGGCAGCCGGTGCGGTAGCGACCGGTGCAGGGGCAGCAGCGGGGGCAGCGGCAGCCGGTGCGGCGGCCGCAGCCGCCTCAGCCTTGGCCGGTGCAGCAGCGGCAGGCGCTGGCGCAGCAGCCGGGGCGGTGCCCGCGACTTCCAGTTTGATGATCAGGTCACCGGTGCCGACTTCGTCGTCCAGCTTGGCGATCACTTCCTTGACCACGCCAGCGGCGGGCGAAGGGATTTCCATGGAGGCCTTGTCGGACTCCAGGGTAATCAGCGACTGGTCGGCTTCGACGGTGTCGCCGACCTTGACCAGCACTTCGATGATCTTGGCCTTGCCCGACGAGCCGATGTCCGGCACGTGGATGTCCTGCACGCTGGCAGCAGCAGGGGCTGCAGCCGGCGCAGGGGCCGCTTCGGCAGCCGGCTTTTCAGCGGCAGCCGGCGCAGCGGCAGGGGCAGGTGCGGCGGCTGGGGCCTCGGACGCAGCAGCGCCCTCGGCTTCCAGAACCAGCAACTCGTCGCCCTCTTTCAGGCGATCGCCCAGCTTGACCTTCAGCTCTTTGACGATGCCTGCCTTGGGGGCCGGGATCTCCATGGAGGCCTTGTCGGACTCCAGGGTCAGCAGGCTCTGGTCAGCCTCGATACGGTCACCGACCTTGACGAACAGCTCGATGATTTCACCTTCACCGCTGCCGATGTCAGGTACGCGAATGAGTTCGCTCACTTAAAAATACTCCTCAGCAGTCCAGTGGGTTGCGCTTGTCCGGATCGATGCCGAACTTGACGATAGCGTCAGCCACCACTTTCGGTTCGATCTCGCCACGGTCAGCCAAGGCTTCCAGGGCAGCCAGCACCACGAAGTGACGGTCGACTTCGAAGAAGTGACGCAGCTTCTTGCGGCTGTCGCTGCGACCGTAACCATCGGTACCCAGGACTTTGAACTCTTTGCTCGGCACCCACTGGCGAATCTGTTCGGCGAACAGCTTCATGTAGTCGGTGGAGGCGATGACCGGGCCTTTGCGACCGTTCAGGCACTCTTCGACGTAAGTCAGCTGAGGCTTCTGGCCAGGCTTGAGGCGGTTGGCGCGTTCCACGGCCAGGCCGTCACGACGCAGTTCGTTGAAGCTGGTGACGCTCCACACGTCGGCACCGACGTTGAACTCTTCACGCAGGATCTTCGCCGCTTCGCGGACTTCGCGCAGGATGGTGCCGGAGCCCATCAGCTGAACGTGGTGCGCGGCTTCGCGGGTGTCTTCTTCGAGCAGGTACATGCCCTTGATGATGCCTTCCTCGACACCGGCCGGCATGGCTGGCTGCTGGTAGGATTCGTTCATCACGGTGATGTAGTAGAAGATGTCCTGTTGCTCTTCGGTCATCTTCTTCATGCCGTCCTGGATGATCACCGCCAGCTCGTAGCCGTAGGTCGGATCATAGGTGCGGCAGTTCGGGATGGTGCCCGCCATCATGTGGCTGTGACCGTCTTCGTGCTGCAGGCCTTCACCGTTGAGGGTGGTGCGGCCGGCGGTACCGCCGATCAGGAAGCCACGGGTGCGGCTGTCGCCAGCGGCCCAGGCCAGGTCGCCGATACGCTGGAAGCCGAACATCGAGTAGAAGATGTAGAACGGCAGCATCGGCTGGTTGTGGCAGCTGTACGAGGTACCGGCAGCGATGAACGACGACATGGCGCCGGCTTCGTTGATGCCTTCCTCGAGGATCTGGCCCTTCTTGTCTTCGCGGTAGAACATCACCTGGTCTTTATCGACTGGCTCGTAGAGCTGGCCGACCGACGAGTAGATGCCCAACTGGCGGAACATGCCTTCCATACCGAAGGTACGGGCTTCGTCCGGGATGATCGGGACGATGCGCTGGCCGATTTCCTTGTCCTTGACCAGCTGCGCCAGGATGCGCACGAAGGCCATGGTGGTGGAAATTTCACGGTCGCCCGAGCCGTCCAGGATCGCTTTCAGCGTTTCCAGGGATGGGGTCGGTACGCTGAAGCTCTTGGCGCGGCGCTGAGGTACGAAGCCACCCAGGGCAGCGCGGCGCTCGGCCAGGTACTTGGCTTCGGCAGAACCTTCTTCCGGCTTGAAGAACGGCAGGTTCTCGAGGTCGGCATCCTTGACCGGGATGTCGAAGCGGTCACGGAAGTGACGCAGGCTGTCGACGTCGACCTTCTTGGTGTTGTGCGCGGTGTTCTTGGCTTCGCCTGCACCGGTGCCGTAACCCTTGATGGTCTTGGCCAGGATGACAGTCGGCTGCTCTTTGTGGTTCACCGCCTGGTGGTAAGCCGCGTAGACCTTGTACGGGTCGTGGCCGCCACGGTTGAGCTTCCAGATCTCTTCGTCGGACAGGTCTTCGACCATGGCCTTGAGCTCTGGGGTGTTGAAGAAGTTCTCACGCACGTAGGCGCCGTCTTTGGCTTTGTAGTTCTGGTACTCGCCATCGATGACTTCGTCCATGCGGCGCTGCAGGGCACCGTTGGTGTCCTTGGCCAGCAGTGGGTCCCAGAAACGGCCCCAGACGACTTTGTTGACGTTCCAGCCACCGCCACGGAACACGCCTTCGAGTTCCTGGATGATTTTGCCGTTACCGCGAACTGGGCCGTCGAGGCGCTGCAGGTTGCAGTTGATGACAAAGATCAGGTTGTCCAGCTTCTCGCGGCCAGCCAGGGCGATTGCGCCCAGGGATTCCGGCTCGTCGCACTCGCCGTCGCCCATGAAGCACCAGACCTTCTGCTTGCCGGCCGGGATGAAGCCACGGGCTTCCAGGTACTTCATGAAGCGTGCCTGGTAGATCGCCTGGATCGGGCCCAGGCCCATCGAAACGGTCGGGAACTGCCAGAAGTCAGGCATCAGCCAAGGGTGCGGGTACGAAGACAGGCCTTTGCCGTCCACTTCCTGACGGAAGTTGTTCATCTGGTCTTCGCTGATGCGCCCTTCCATGAAGGCACGGGCGTAGACGCCTGGCGAAGCGTGGCCCTGGAAGAACACCAGGTCGCCGCCGTGTTCTTCGGTCGGGGCCTGGAAGAAGTAGTTGAAGCCGATGTCGTACAGGGTGGCACTGGAGGCGAAGCTGGAGATGTGCCCGCCCAGGTCCGAGTCTTTCAGGTTGGTGCGCATGACCATGGCCAGAGCGTTCCAACGCACCAACGAGCGAATGCGGCGTTCCATGAACAGGTCGCCAGGCATGCGTGCTTCGTGGGTGACAGGGATGGTGTTGCGGTATGGCGTGGTGATCGCATACGGCAGCTGGGAGCCACTACGGGTGGCCAGCTCGCCCATACGGGTCATCAGGTAATGAGCGCGGTCTTCGCCTTCTTTGTCGAGGACCGACTCCAGGGCATCCAGCCATTCCTGGGTTTCGATTGGATCGAGGTCTTGCATGGCTTGCTCCAGGGCGGAAAGGCAACCAGAATCGATTGCCTGAGTTTGCGACTGGCCTTATGGGCAGACGTCGTGAATTCTTGGATTACCGGAGTGTGATCCGGCGCCGTGTAGTTTTACTACAAATGCATTCGCATTTCATGCTTTTAGACAGTCGGGGTAGTAGTAAAACTACAGAAATGCGGCTTTTGGTCGCACCCCTGCTTGTGGGGAAAAACGTTCATGTTGGTTGGCGGTGTGTCGCGAACGGGTGATTCTTGATGTTTTTTGCCAGTGATTCGTTTTTTTTAGCTATTTCCAACTTTTGTATGACAGTCCAACCGTGGTCCGCCTTCCATTTGGCCGCCTTTACCCCTCTCTTTCACGCCGATCAAGGATAGTCCATGCGCCTGCCTTTGCCGCTCGATCTGCCCGCCACCCTGCAACCGCTGGTCGCTCGTAATCAGCAGTTCCTCAGCGATGCCGTGGCTGGCCACCCCGAACTCGACCTGAACGCTTGGAGCCCGGCCCATCGGCAACAGTTCGACCAGGTTGCCGCCGCCAGCGACTTCGTCCTCGGCCAGGCCCAGCGCGAGCCGGCCATGCTGTTTGCGCTGATGGCCAGTGGGGAACTCGAGCGGCGCTATGCGCCCGGTGAATTGCGCGCGCAGGTCGCTGCCGTGGCCCAGGCCGCGCAAAGCGAAGACGCGCTTGCGCGTAACCTGCGCCGCGAGCGCAACCGTCAACAGGTGCGCATCATCTGGCGCGACATCACCCGCCAGGCCGAACTGGGTGAAACCTGCCGCGACCTCTCCGACCTTGCCGACGCCGCCATCGACGAAGCCTATCAATGGCTGTACCCACGCCATTGCCAGCAGTTCGGCACGCCCATCGGCCACCGCAGCGGCCAGCCGCAGCACATGGTGGTGCTGGGCATGGGCAAGCTGGGGGCGGTAGAGCTGAACCTGTCGTCGGACATCGACCTGATCTTCGCCTTCCCCGAAGGCGGCGAGACCGAAGGGGTCAAGCGCTCGTTGGACAACCAGGAGTTCTTCACCCGCCTGGGCCAGCGCCTGATCAAGGCCCTGGACCCGGTCACCGTCGACGGTTTCGTGTTCCGCGTCGACATGCGCCTGCGCCCCTATGGTTCGGCCGGTTCGCTGGTACTGAGCTTCAATGCCCTGGAACAGTACTACCAGGACCAGGGCCGTGACTGGGAACGCTACGCCATGATCAAGGCCCGGGTAGTGGCCGGTGACCAGGTGGCAGGCGCCCAGTTGCAAGAGATGCTGCGCCCGTTCGTCTATCGCCGTTACCTGGACTTCTCGGCCATCGAGGCCCTGCGCACCATGAAGCAGTTGATCCAGCAGGAGGTGCGGCGCAAGGGCATGTCCGAGAACATCAAGCTGGGTGCCGGCGGCATCCGCGAGGTGGAATTCATCGCCCAGGCCTTCCAGCTGATCCACGGCGGGCGTGACCTGAGCCTGCAGCAACGGCCCTTGCTCAAGGTGCTGGCGACCCTCGAAGGCCAAGGTTACCTGCCGCCGGCGGTGGTGGCCGAGCTGCGCGAAGGCTACGAGTTCCTGCGCTATACCGAGCACGCCATCCAGGCCATCGCCGACCGCCAGACCCAGATGCTGCCAGACAGCGAGACAGACCAGGCGCGTGTCGCCTATATCCTGGGCTTCGCCGACTGGCAGGGCTTCCATGACCAGTTGATGCAATGGCGTGGCCGTGTCGACTGGCACTTCCGCCAGGTGATCGCCGACCCGGATGACGAAGACGGCGAGGGTGAGCTGGTGGTGGGGGGCGAGTGGTCGCCGCTGTGGGAGCAGGCGCAGGATGAAGACGCCGCCTGCCGGCAGCTTGAAGAAGCCGGCTTCAAGCAGCCGGCCGATGCCTTGCGCCGCCTGGCCGGGTTGCGCTCCAGCCCGCAGCTGCGGTCGATGCAGCGCATTGGCCGCGAGCGCCTGGATGCCTTCATCCCACGGCTGCTGGCCCAGGCCGTCGAGCATCAAGACCCTGATCTGGTGCTTGAGCGGGTGCTGCCGCTGGTCGAGGCGGTCGCGCGGCGTTCGGCCTACCTGGTGCTGCTCACCGAAAACCCGGGGGCCCTGCGCCGGCTGTTGACCTTGTGCGCGGCCAGCCCGTGGATCGCCGAACAGATTGCCCGCTACCCGTTGCTGCTCGACGAACTGCTCAACGAAGGCCGGCTGTTCAGCCCGCCACTGGCGCCGGAGCTGGCCAGCGAACTGCGCGAGCGTTTGACGCGCATCCCCGAGGACGACCTGGAGCAGCAGATGGAGGCGCTGCGCCACTTCAAGCTGGCCCACAGCTTGCGTGTGGCCGCCTCGGAAATCAGCGGCAACCTGCCGTTGATGAAAGTCAGCGACTACCTGACCTGGCTGGCCGAAGCCATCCTTGACCAGGTGCTGGCGCTGGCCTGGCGCCAGACCGTGGCCCGCCACGGCCAGCCCAAGCGCAGTGATGGCAGCCTGTGCGACCCGGGTTTCATCATCATTGGCTACGGCAAGGTCGGTGGCCTGGAACTGGGCCATGGCTCGGACCTGGACCTGGTGTTCATCCACGACGGTGACCCGCAGGCCGAAACCGATGGCGACAAGCCCATCGACAGCGCGCAGTTTTTCACCCGCCTGGGCCAGCGCATCATCCACCTGCTGACCACCCAGACCAACTCCGGGCAGCTCTACGACGTGGACATGCGCCTGCGCCCCTCCGGCGCTTCGGGGCTGCTGGTGAGTTCGCTCGGTGCATTCGAGCGCTATCAGCAGAACGAAGCCTGGACCTGGGAGCACCAGGCCCTGGTGCGGGCCCGCGTGCTGGTCGGCTGCAAGCAGGTGGGCGCAGCGTTCGAAGGCGTACGCGCCAAGGTGTTGGGGCAGGCCCGTGACCTTGAGAAATTGCGCACCGAAGTCAGTGAAATGCGCGCCAAGATGCGCGGCAATCTCGGTACCAAGGCTACCGCCGCCGGCACGGCGGCGAATGCGTTCGATGCCGGGGTTGCGTTCGATATCAAGCAGGATGCCGGCGGTATCGTCGATATCGAATTTATGGTGCAATACGCCGCTTTGGCCTGGTCTTTTGACCATCCGGCCATACTTCGATGGACCGATAACATCCGCATTCTGGAAGAGCTGGAGCAGGCGGGCTTGATGCCGGCCAGTGACGCGGTGCTGTTGCGCGAGGTGTACAAGGCGTTCCGTTCTGCCTCCCACCGCCAGGCCTTGCAGAAGCAGGCCGGGGTGATCGATGCGGCGCAGTTTGCCGATGAGCGTCGTGAGGTACGGCGCATCTGGGGCGAGCTTGGGCTGAGTTGAGATTGCCGGGGCCGCTTGGCGGCCCTTTCCGACCGGTCCGGCGCCCCGGCAGGGCCGCTCCGGGGGCCTGGAGGCCCATGTTCCACCACCGGTGGTACACTGTCCGCCACATAGCCTGAATATAAAGAGGGGAGGCCAGGCTGTACCGCAGCCTGCAGCCTCCCCGAGCGTTTCTGGACTAAGCATGAGAATACTGATCATTGGCCCCAGCTGGGTCGGCGACATGGTAATGGCGCAGACCCTGTTCCAGTGCCTGAAACAGCAGCACCCCGACTGCGTGATCGACGTGCTGGCGCCCGAGTGGAGCCGGCCGATCCTCGAACGCATGCCCGAGGTGCGTCAGGCCTTGAGCTTCCCGCTCGGCCATGGCGCGCTGGAGCTGGCCACACGGCGGCGCATCGGCAAGTCCCTGGCCGGCCAGTACGACCAGGCGATCCTGCTGCCCAACTCGCTGAAATCGGCGTTGGTACCGTTTTTTGCCGGTATCCCCAAACGCACCGGCTGGCGCGGCGAGATGCGTTTCGGCCTGCTCAACGACGTGCGCAAGCTGGACAAGGCGCGCTACCCGCTGATGATCGAGCGCTTCATGGCCCTGGCCTATGCGCCGGGTGCCGAGCTGCCGCAACCCTACCCGCGCCCCAGCCTGCAGATCGAGGCGCAGAGCCGCGACCTGGCCCTGGCCAAGTTCGGCCTGGCGCTGGACCGCCCGGTGCTGGCGTTGTGCCCTGGTGCTGAGTTTGGCGAGGCCAAGCGCTGGCCGGCCGAGCACTACGCCGCCGTGGCCGATGCCATGATCCGCCAGGGCTGGCAGGTGTGGCTGTTCGGCTCGAAAAGCGATCACCCGGTCGGTGAGCAGATTCGCGACCGGCTGATCCCGGGGCTGCGTGAAGAATCGTACAACCTGGCGGGTGAAACCTCGCTGGCCGAGGCCATCGATTTGATGTCCTGCGCCGATTCGGTGGTGTCCAACGACTCTGGGCTGATGCACGTGGCCGCCGCGCTGAACCGCCCGCTGGTCGCCGTCTATGGCTCGACCTCGCCGGGCTTCACGCCGCCGCTGGCCGAGCACGTCGAAGTGGTGCGCACCGGCATCGAATGCAGCCCTTGTTTCGACCGTACCTGCCGCTTCGGGCACTACAACTGCCTGCGCCTGCTCGAACCGCAGCGCGTCATCGCCGCCTTGCACAGCCTGGGTGGTCCGAACCTGATCGAAACCGTGGCCGAGGTTGACTAAGTGCGGGTACTGATCATCAAGACTTCGTCGCTGGGGGATGTGATCCACACCCTGCCGGCAATCACCGATGCCGCCCACGCCATACCGGGCATTCGTTTCGACTGGGTGGTGGAAGAAGGCTTTGCCGAGATCCCCAGCTGGCACCCTGCGGTCGACGAGGTGATCCCGGTGGCGATCCGGCGCTGGCGCAAGCATCTCTGGCAGACCCTGAAGAGCGGCGAGTGGAAGGCGTTCAAGCAGCGTGTTCGCGCGCGCAAGTACGACCTGGTGATCGATGCCCAGGGCCTGGTCAAATCGGCCTGGCTGACCCGCTACGTCAAGGCACCGGTGGCCGGGCTGGACCGCTACTCGGCCCGCGAAGGCCTGGCCAGCCGCTTCTATGACCGGCCGCTGTCGGTCGCGGTTGGCCAGCACGCCGTGGAGCGGGTGCGTCAACTGTTCGCCATGGCCCTGGCCTATGACCTGCCGGAAGGCATCGGCAACTACGGCCTGGACCTCGATCGCCTGCAATTGCCGCCAGCTGCCCCCTACGTGGTATTCCTGCACGGCACCACCTGGGCCACCAAGCATTGGCCCGAGGCCTACTGGCGCGAGCTGGCTGAGCGCATGGGCCGGCGCAAGCTGCAAGTGCGCCTGCCCTGGGGCAACCCGGCCGAGAAGGCGCGCGCCGAGCGTATCGCCCAGGGCTTGAACAACTGCCAGGTGCTGCCCAAATTGAACCTGGTCGGCGTCGCCCGCGTGCTGGCTGCGGCCAAGGCCTGCGTGGCCGTGGACACCGGCCTGGGCCATCTGGCCGCAGCGCTGGACGTGCCGACCATTTCGCTGTTTGGCCCGACCAACCCTGGCCTGACCGGCGCCTATGGCCGCGCCCAGGTTCACCAGGCCAGCGATTTCCCCTGCGCGCCCTGCCTGCAGAAGAAGTGCACCTACAAACCGAGCGCCGATGACCTGCGCCGGTTCGATCTCAAACGCGAGTGGCCACTGTGCTTCACTCGCCTGAATCCCGAGCATGTGGCGAGCCGCTTGAGCGCGTTGCTGCTGGCTGAGGATGTTCGTTAATGCAACTGGCTTTCGTGCTTTACAAATATTTCCCCTTCGGCGGGCTGCAGCGCGACTTCATGCGCATTGCCCTGGAATGCCAGAAGCGCGGCCATCAGATTCGCGTGTACACGCTGATCTGGGAAGGTGATATTCCGCCGGGCTTCGAAGTGCTGGTGGCGCCGGTCAAGGCGCTGTTCAACCACCGGCGCAACGAGAAGCTCAGCGCCTGGATGGCCGCCGACCTTGCCAAGCGCCCGGTCGACCGCCTGATCGGCTTCAACAAGATGCCGGGGCTGGACGTGTACTACGCCGCCGACGGCTGCTTCGAAGACAAGGCCCAGACCCTGCGCGGCGGCCTGTACAAGCGCTGGGGCCGCTACCGGCACTTTGCCGCGTACGAGCGGGCGGTGTTCGCCAAGGATGCGAAAACCGAGGTGCTGATGATCTCCGAGGTGCAGCAGCCGCTGTTCGTCAAACATTACGGCACCCCGGCAGAACGCTTCCACCTGCTGCCGCCGGGCATTTCCCCGGATCGCCGCGCGCCGGCCAATGCCGCCGAGATCCGCGCCGGGTTCCGCAAGGAATTCAACCTGGCGGACGATGACCTGCTGCTGGTGCAGATTGGTTCGGGGTTCAAGACCAAGGGCGTCGACCGCAGCCTCAAGGCCTTGGCCGCACTGCCGTCGGCGTTGCGCAAGCGCACCCGCCTGATGGTCATCGGCCAGGACGACCCCAAGGTGTTCCAGCTGCAAAGCGCCACCCTAGGCTTAGGTGACCAGGTGCAGTTCCTCAAGGGGCGTAGCGACATCCCGCGCTTCCTGCTGGGCGCCGACCTGCTGATTCACCCGGCCTACAACGAAAACACCGGCACCGTGCTGCTCGAAGCCCTGGTGGCAGGCCTGCCGGTGCTGGTGTCCAAGGTGTGTGGCTACGCCCACTACATTGCCGAGGCCGACTGCGGCCTGGTCCTGGACGAGCCGTTCGAGCAGGAACAACTCAATGGCTACCTGCAACGCATGCTCGAAGACCCGCAGGCGCGCGCCGACTGGTCGCGCAATGGCCTGGCCTTTGCCGATACGGCCGACCTGTACAGCATGCCGCAGCATGCTGCCGACGTGATCCTGGGGCAGACCGCATGAAGCTGATACTGGCCGAACCCTTCAAGCGCCTGTGGGCCGGGCGTGATGCCTTCGAGGCCGTGGAAGCGCTGCAAGGCGAGGTATACCGCGAGCTGGAAGGCCGCCGCACACTGCGCACCGAGGTCGAGGGCGAAGGCTTTTTCGTCAAGATCCACCGGGGCATCGGTTGGGGCGAGATTTTCAAGAACCTATTCAGCGCCAAGCTGCCGGTGCTCGGTGCCGGCCAGGAATGGCGAGCCATCCAGCGTCTGCACGAGGTCGGTGTGCCGACCATGACCGCAGTCGCCTATGGCGAGCGCGGCAGCAACCCGGCCACCCAGCACTCGTTCATCGTCACCGAAGAGCTGGCGCCGACCATCAGCCTGGAAGACTTCAGCATCGACTGGGTCAGGCAGGCGCCCGAGCCACGCCTCAAGCGTGCGCTGATCGCCGAAGTGGCGAAGATGACCGGTGGCATGCACCGCGCCGGGGTCAACCACCGCGACTGCTACATCTGCCACTTCCTGCTGCACACCGACCGCCCGGTGACGGCAGACGACTTCAAGCTGTCGGTCATCGACCTGCACCGTGCCCAGACGCGGGCGAGCATCAGCCGCCGCTGGCGTGACAAGGACCTGGCCGCGCTGTATTTCTCGGCGCTGGACATCGGCCTGACCCGTCGCGACAAATTGCGTTTTCTGCGTGGCTACTTCCAGCGCCCGCTGCGCCAGGTGCTTGCCGAAGAGGCCGCGCTGCTCGCCTGGCTGGAACGCAAGGCGCAGAAACTCTATGACCGCAAGCAACGTTATGGGGATGCACTCTGATGTCGGGTTGGACACTGGCGCCCGGCTACGAACACCTGGCGGCGGATTTCGGCAGCCTTGATGCCGTCTTTGCCATCCAGGGCGAACGCTTGACCCGCGACCCGCTCAGCGAGGTGGTGCGCATCGAGCGTGACGGCGTCAATTACTACGTCAAGCGTTACACCGGCGCCGGCAAGCACATGCGCCGTTACCTCGGCAGGCCGCGCATCAAGGCCGAATGGCAGAACCTCAAGCAGTTCGCCAAGTGGGGCATCCCCACCGCCGAAGTGGTCGCCTGGGGCCTGGAACGCAAGGGCCTGGCGTTTGGCCGGGGGGCGATGATCACCCGTGAACTGCCGCGCACCGAAGACTTGTCGGCGCTGGCCGAGCGCAATGATGCACGCCTGGCTGACCGGGCCTGGGTCGAGCATGTCAGCCAACAGCTGGCGCGCCACACTCGGGTCATGCACGAGCACCGTTTCGCCCACAACGACCTGAAGTGGCGCAACTTGCTGGTCGACGACCAGGGCACGCTATTCTTCATCGACTGCCCGACCGGCGACTTCTGGCGCGGTTTCATGTGGCGGCACCGGATGATCAAAGACCTGGCGTGCCTGGACAAGGTCGCCAAATACCACCTGTCGGCGACCCAGCGCCTGCGTTTCTACCTGCAATACCGCGGTCGCGACCGGCTCAATGCCCGCGACAAGAAGCGGATCCGCCAGGTGCTGAGCTTTTTCGAGGGAAGGGAATGACCGATTACCTGGCCAGCGCAGACCTCGCGCTGCTCAAACGCCACGGCTTGAACGACTTCGAGGCGCTGTGGGCGCTGCAGCTCGATGCCGTGGACGAGCCCAACACCGGGCGCGGGGGCTGGAGCAGCGTGTTCCGCCTGGAGCTCGAAGGCAAAGGCTACTACCTCAAGCGTCAGAGCGACTACCTCACCCGCACCCTGCACAGGCCCTTCGGCGAACCGACCTTCGCCCGCGAATTCCGCAATATCAGCCGTTACCAGAAGCTGCACATCCCGGCTTTGCAGGCGGTGTTCTATGGCGAGCGCAAGCAGGCCGGCCAGCACCGGGCAATTCTCATGACCCGGGCGCTGGACGAATGGGCCGACCTGGACAGCCTGTTGGCCCAGTGGCCGCAGCTGGGCGACGCCGAACGCAAAGGCATCCTTGAAGCTTGCGGCCAGTTGGCGCGCACGCTGCACAGCGCCGGGCAGGTACATGGCTGCTTCTACCCCAAGCATATTTTCTTGCGCCAGCGCCGCGAGGGCTGGGACGCGCAACTGATCGACCTGGAAAAGACCCGCCCGCTGCTGTTCGGCATGCGTGACCGGCTCAAGGACCTGGAGCCGTTGCTGCGCCGTGCCAGTGCCTGGAGTGAGGCGGATGTGCGTCAGTTGCTGGCGGCCTACCTGGCGCAGCCGGCGGACAGCGCCCTGGTCGACAACTGGCTGCAACGGCTGACGCAACGCCGTCGTGAAAAAGAGGCCCGCTGATGCGTTTGTCTGAACTGAAAGCTGCCGGGCGCACCCCGGCATTGCCCTTGAGTATCACCCTGGCCGATGCCGCCGGTAGCGCCGACCTGCAATTGTTCAGCCTGCTGCGCGTACTGCCCGGCCAGCGCTATGTCGGTGCCGGTGTCTGGCGTGGCACGCCGGTGCTGGCCAAGCTGCTGGTGGGGGGCAACGCTGCGCGGCATTTCCAGCGCGAGTTGCAGGGCGTGAAGCTGTTGGCCGAGCAAGGCCTGACCACGCCGAAGCTGCTGGCCGATGGCTTGAAGGAAGGCGAGGGCGGCTGGCTGTTGTTCGAGTTTCTCGATGGCGCAGAAAGCCTGGCCGATGCCTGGGCCGCCGTTGAGCACCTGCCGGTACTGGCCGACGAACAGCACCTGGTGCTGGGCGAAGCGCTGACCGCGGTGGCGCAGATGCACGCCAAGGGCCTGTGGCAGGAAGACCTGCACCTGGACAACCTGCTGCGCCACGGCGCCAAGCTGTACCTGATCGATGGCGCGGGCATCAAGGCCGAGACGCCGGGCCAGCAGTTGTCGCGCCCGCGTGTGCTGGAAAACCTCGGGGTGTTCTTCGCCCAGTTGCCCAAGCGTCTGGAGCCCTTCATCGAAGAGCTGCTGGTGCATTACCTGCTGGCCAATGCCGAGCACGCGTTGCCGATGGAAGCGCTGCAAAAGCAGATCGACAAGGTGCGCAACTGGCGCCAGAAGGACTACCTGGAAAAGGCCGGCCGCGAGTGCACACTGTTCAGTGTCGAGCGCAGCCTTTCGGGCCTGCGGGCGATCCGCCGTGGTGAAGTCGAAGCGATGCTGCCGGTGCTGGCGCAGGCCGATGCGCTGATCGACAACGGCCACCTGTTCAAGACCGGCGGCGCCGCCAGCGTGGCTCGCATCGACGTCGATGGCCGCCCGCTGGTGCTCAAGCGCTACAACATCAAGAACACCGCGCACTGGTTCAAGCGCTTCTGGCGCCCGAGCCGGGCCTGGCACTCGTGGATCGAAGGCCATCGCCTGGAGTTCCTCGATATCGCCACACCGCGCCCGTTGGCGGTGCTGGAGCAACGGGTGATGGGCCTGCGCAGCCGTGCGTACCTGGTCACCGAATTCGTCGATGGCCCGGACCTGACCGCGTGCTTTGCGCCCTATGTGGAAAACGGCGAGGCGCCTGAAGAGCAGGTCGATGCGTTGGTCAAGGTGATGCAGCAACTGATCCGCGAGCGCATCAGCCATGGTGATTTCAAGGGCCACAACCTGTTCTGGCACAACGGCCAATGGTCGCTGATCGACCTCGACGCCATGTGCCAGCACGCCACGGGGCTCAGCTTCGCCCCGGCCTACGCCCGTGACCGGGCGCGGCTGCTGCGCAACTGGCCGAGTAGCTGTGCCCTGCATCAGCGCCTCGACCGGTTGCTGCCAAGGCTCGCCGAGTAGCCTTCGGGCAGCGCCAGCCAATCGCTGCTGCGCCCGGCCTGGCGCACACGGATGCGCCATTGGTGGTCTTGCCAGCGCAGGATCGCCCACGGCACCACGCCGGCTTGCTGGGCGTGGGGGATGAGCAGGTGGTAGCGCCCGGCGAGCAGGTGCGCGCGCAGTGGCAGTTGCCCGGCAGCGGTTTGCAGGTAGAGCTGGTCGTCTGCGCGGTACAGCCCTGCCAGCGCATCCACCGCCTCACCCGCCAGCGGCGGTTGCAGGCGGCAGTCGGCCAGCAACTGCGCAAGATCCGGCAGGCCGTCGTACCACAGCACCGGTGAGTCGATGACCCAGTTGCCATCGGCCAGGCGTTTGACCGGCTGCTGCAAGTAGGCATCGGGTTGCGTCGGGTCGATGACCCGCCAGCGACGGCCGTCGAACACGACCTTGTAGTAACGGCCGTGGGCGTCCTGGATGTAATACAGGCTCAGCCCTTCGAATGCCGATGCTTTCTCGAAAACGCCTTCGCCGTGCACACCGTCAATGGTGTAGCGCAGGTTATCGAGTGCAGGCGTGATGCTGTAACGCGAGGGCAATGGTAATGGCGGTTGTGTCGGCATGCCACGCATCATCCGGCGCATCAGGCCGGTGCTGACCATGCTGGTGCCGGCATCGTTGGCATAGCTCAGGGCGTTGTAGGTATGGGTCAGCACGCCGTCGATGTCATCTTGGCCAAAGGCGTCCACCCCACCCCAGATCTCGATGGCCATGCGCCCCAGCGCAAGCGGAAGTTGCACCCGGGCAGGCAGTACCAGGCTGATCAGGTCTAGCAGGCGCCAGGCCAGGTCGGCGCCTTGCTGGAGGTCGGCTTCCCCGGTGGTACGGCTGTCGGCATCGACCTTGGCCAGCCAGGCGCGCACCTCGGCCCTGTAGCAGGCGAAAAACAGCTCGTCGTCGATCGCCGGGGTGCGCAGTACGGGGCTCAGCCGGCCTTTGTTCAGCAGCCGTTCGATGCCTGCGGGTGCCAGCAACGGCAGGCGGCCCGCCATGTAGGCGCGCAGGGCGGGTTGTTTGCGCAGTAGGCGCATCAGTTCGCGCGCATTGCTCAGCCCCCGCCAGGCGCGGCGGTCGGGTGCGTCCGGCGTGTAGAGGATGAACGCGCCCACGCCGGCGCCCTCGGCATTGATCAGCAACACGCCTTGCAAGGTATGGCCATGGATCGTCAATTGGCGCACGGTGACGCGCTGTCCGTCCACCGGGGGGCGAAGCGCGTTATGCGGATAGTCCAGCACCTGACGCACCCAACGGTAGGCTCGCTCATCAGGGTTGCGGGCGAGATGCCCGGCATAGCGCGCCTTGGCCGCCTCGGCGCACATGCGGGCGCGGTTGACCAGGGCATGGGCATTCAGCCGCCACCCCCCGACCGGGGAATCGATCAATTGGGTTTTCAGGTAGGCATGATAGCTGCCACCGACATTCAGGTGCCTGATCATCGCCTTGATGTAGGCCGGGTTCAGTGCCTCGGGTAATGGCTTGCCGTGACGGTGGGTTACCCGGGCGGTGAGCCAGTAGTCGTAGTCGAACCAGGCCACGTTGCGCAATGCCAGCTCGTGTAGCGGGTAGCTCTCTCTGATCAGTTCGATCATCTGGCCGCCGACGTGCTCGAAGCCTCGCCAGGTAACGTAGCTTGAAGGGTGAAACGGATTCAACTGCGGGCCTGCCTGCCGGCTGTGCACGACATGGATCATGATGTCTGCGGCTGCGTAGCGCAGGCCATGATCGTGGCGCAGGCGTTCTTCGACGCGCGCGCGCGCCCAGCCCTGCAGGCTGTCCTGCTGGCGGAACTGCCCCAGGGTGAGGATGCCCGGGGCGGCGACGCGATTGCCGGCGGCTACCAGTTGTTGCATCGTCTGCATGATATGCGTAAGCCCCTGGGGCCCTGCCTTGCTCAACCAATTGGGCAGGTTTTTTTCCAGCAGCAGGCCGTAGCGGGTGTCGAGCAAGGCTTGCTTGCCGGCTTCAGCCGCCACTGAAAGGGCATTGTGCAGCGTCTCGACGGCCGGTGCCGGGGCACCCTGGGCGCTTGCCCAGGCTTGGTTGACACGCAGGCGCTGCGCTTCGATCAGGCTGTCGACCTGGGCTTGCACCGGGTCATCGGGATACCATTCGTAGCGTAGCCGGTCGGCCTTGGCGGCGTTGCCGATACGCGCGTCATCAACCAGCAGGCGTAGCAGTGGCGGGCCTTGCAGTGGGTCGTCGAGGCGCTCGCACAGCTCAAGGTGCAAGTCGGCCAGCGAGGCGTAGGCCTCGATGCCCTGGGCCAGGCCGCACAGCAAGGCCGGGCCCAGGGCCTGCTCTGGGGTGAGCTCGGCAGCCTCGTCGTTGCCGGTGACGACCACGAACATACCCGGCAGCACCGCGCGGCTGTGGGGCTGGCTACGGCTGAGGACCAGGCGGTACACCTGGGCACGCGTGGCCACCGGCTGGGGCCTCCGTTGCCAGGCGTTGGGCAGGTCGAGGCACAGGCTGAGGGCGTCGGCCTCGGGGGCGGGCAAGGTCCCGTCGGCCAGGCGCAGTGTCAGCTCGGCGTGCATCAGGGCGCGGCGCAGGTCGCCGAGGCGCACCCTGCGCGAGCGGCCTTGGGTGTCGCAGGCGGCCCAGTATTCCGCCAGTTCGCCCTGCAGTTGCTGTCGGCTGAGCGGTTGCCGGTCGGCGGCCGGTAATTGCGCCAGCAGGGCGATGATCTGCTGGTCGAGGAATTCGATGCGTTCCAGCGGTAGCATGTTGCGCTCCTTTCTTAAGGGAGCCGCAACGTTAGGGCCCAGGGCAAGGGCCGGAGCGGTAGCCGGTTATCGACTGCAAAGCCCGCGCAGGCTGAGGATGGCGGGCACGCCGAGGCCCAGCCAGGCCAGGGCGTCCCAGGCACCGTCACCCAGCAAGGCGGCAAACAGGCCGGCGGCTCCGAGCACGCTGATGGCGGCCGGCCAGGCGAAGATCCGCCAGGATGATCGAGAGGCGTGGCTCATGCCCGCACCTCCCGGGCTTTGCGCTGCTTGCTTAGCCACAGGTACAGGCCGCTGCCGAGCACGATGATGGTCAGCACATCCAGCACCGCCCAGAGAATCTGCATGGGGCGCCCGCCGTAGTCACCGAAGTGCAGTGGCTGGGACAGGCCCATGGCGTCCATGTACCACGGGCGTTCGCCCACTGCCGTCACGTGCAGGGTGCGCGCATCGATCAGCACGGGGGTGAGCAGGTGCGAGGTCAGGTGAGTGGCGCCCTTCATGAACACGGCGTAATGGTGCTCGCTGGAGAACCGCGTGCCGGGGAAGGCGATGAAGTCCGGGCGCATACCGGGCGCGGCCTGCTCGGCGATGTCCAGCAGGCGGCTGGCCGGGGCGCGCTCGGTGAGCGGCGGGGCGTTACGGTAGGGCGCGACCATGGCGGCCAGGCTGTCGTTGCGCCAGGCGGCGATCACCAGGTCGGACAAGGCACTGATCACCCCGGTGACACCAACGGTCAGCGCCCAGGCCAGGGTCACCACGCCAATCAGGTTGTGCAGGTCGAGCCAGCGCAGGCGGCGGGATTTGTCGTGGCGTACCGTGGCGAAATCCAGGCGGCGCATGAACGGCGCGTAGAGCACGGTGCCAGAGATGATCGCCACGACGAACAGCACACCCATGAACGCCAGCAGCAGCTTGCCGGGCAGCCCGGCGAACATGTCGACGTGCAGGCGCAGCATGACCATCATGAAGCCGCCGTTGGCGGCGGGCATGGCGACAGCTTCGCCGGTGCGGGCGTCGAGCATGAAGGTGTGTGACGAATTGGGCTCGGTGCCTGCGGTGGCGGCGGTGATCGCCACCACGCCGTTGCGTTCGTCCTCGTCGTAGCCGAAGTACTGCATCACTTCGCCGGGGCGATGCTGCTCGGCCTTGAGTACCAGTTGCTGCAGGTCGAGGTGCGGGGTGCCTGCGGGCATCTCGCGCAGCTCGGGGGCATCGCCGAGCAGATGCTCCAGCTCGTGGTGGAAGATCAGCGGCAGGCCGGTCAGCGCCAGCAACAGCAGGAACAAGGTGCAGACCAGGCTGCTCCAGGTGTGGATCGCGGACCAGCGGCGGATGGTTGAGCTTTTCATCACGGTACCGTTTCTCGTCTGATGAAACCTGGGGCTGCACAGCAGCCCGGGCGACTCAGAACTTGTAATTGACGCTGGCCACCACGTTGCGTTCGTCTCCGTAGTAGCAGTAGTAACCGTCACAGGTCGACAGGTAGTCCTTGTTGAACAGGTTCTTCGCATCGACGGCCACCGTCACGCCCTTGAGCGTGCCGTTGAGACGGCCCAGATCGTAATGCACCGACGCGTCGTAGACTGTGTACGACCCAACATGGCCCCAGTCGGTATTGGTGGTGTTGCCGTAGGTATCGCCCACATAGCGCACACCAACGCCTACGCCAAAGCCGTCGAGCGCCCCTTCGTGCCAGGTGTAGTCGGCCCACGCGGTGGCTTGGTTGCGTGGCACCTGCGCCATACGCTTGCCTTTCTCTCCGTCGTTGCCTTTGATGATCTCGCTGTCGTTGTAGGTGTAGGAACCTACCAGTTTGAGGTTCTCGGTGACGTCGGAGGTGGCTTCGAGCTCCAGGCCCTTGACTCTGACTTCACCTACCTGGCGGGTCACGCCACCTTCGGTGACCGACATGTTCTGTTGGGTCAGGTCGAACACCGCCGCCGTGAACAGGCTCTTGCTGCCGGGGGGCTGATACTTGATACCTAACTCGTACTGCTTGCCTTCGGTGGGCTTGAACGCATCGGTACTGTTGACCGCAGCACCTGTTGCTGCCTGGAACGACTCGGCGTAGGACAGGTACGGCGTCAAGCCGTTGTCGAACACATAGCTCAGGGCCGCGTTGCCGCTGAACTGCTTGTCACGCTGGGTATTGGTGGCGTCGCCCTGGTTATGGAAGGTAGTGCCGGTGTGCACCCAGTCTTCACGACCGCCCAAGGTCAGGCGCCAGTTGTCCAATGCCATCTGGTCCTGCACGTAGAGACCGGTCTGTTGGGTCTTCTGTGTGTAGTCATACATGTCGAAGTATTGGACGTTGGAGAAATCCTGGCCGTACACCGGATTGTGGATGTTGCTCGGCGGTACGCCAGCGGAACCCCAGCGCCAGCGGGCATCGCTGGTCGAGCGTTGGTGGTCGAGGCCCAGCAGCACGGTGTGACTGATTGCGCCCGTCTGGAAGTCGGCCTGGAAATTGTTGTCCAAGGCGAACTGCGAGATGTCCTCTTCGACGATACCTGCGGTGCGTTGCACGGTGCCGTCGGCGCTTACGGCCTCATCTGGCCCGGCTGGCCAGATCGACCCACCGGCGGTAATACCCTTGAAGTCCAGTTCGTTGCGTGCGTAACGCAGGTTCTGACGGAACTGCCACACATCACTCAAGCGCGTCTCGAACGCATAGCCCAGGTGGTAGTAAGTGCGGTCGTACGATTCCCAGTCTGGATCGCCCAGGTTCTTGTGGTGGGAGATCTTGCCCGCTGGGCTGTCCAGCTTGGTGCCCTGCAGTGGCAGGAACTGACCGGTAATGCCGGTATCGTCGCGGGTGTACTGGGTAATGAAGGTCAGTTTTGTGACGTCGTTGATGTTCCAGGTCAGGCTGGGGGCGATGTTGTAGCGCTTGTCTGGAATATGGTCGATCGGGGTACCGCTGTCGCGCACGGTACCGCTTACCCGGTACAGGAACTGGCCGCTGTCATCGACCTTGCCCGTGCTGTCAAAATTAATCTGCCGGTGATTATTGCTGCCGACCTGGGCTTCCACCTCGTGGCTGGCTTCCAGCTCTGGCCGGCGGGTAGTCATGTCAAGCAGGCCGCCGGGCGGGGTTTGGCCGTAGACCGAGGACGCAGGGCCACGCAGCACGGCAATACGCTCAAGGTTCCAGGGCTCAATTTTCGGCGAAGCGTAGTTGCCCTTGGGCAAGGGCAGGCCGTCGAGGAATTGTGTGGGTACGAAGCCACGCACTAGCAGCCAATCGCTGCGCGAATCGGAGCCGTAGCCGCTGCTTTGTACCCCAGCGGTATAGCGCAGTGCGTCGTTGAGGCTGAGGACGGGGCGGTCTTCCATTTGCTGACGGGTGATCACGCTGACCGAGCGCGGCAATTCGGCGATGGCCGTGTCGGTCTTGCTGCCTGCTGCGGTACGTGTGGCGGTGTAGCCTTCCACTGGGCCCCAGGCGCTTTCGTAGGCCGCATTCGCATTGATCGCCGTCTCCGGCAATGCGAGCGTTCCTTCAGGCGTCGCCACCAGGCTGTAGCTGCCGACGCTGCTCTGCTGCAACTGCAACCCGCTGCCGCGCAGGGCGGCCTGCAGGGCGCCGATGCCGTCGTACTGGCCGGTGACGGGCGCCGAAGTGCGGCCGCTGACCAGTGCTGGGTCGATGGCCAGGGCGATGCCCGATTGGCTGGCGATCTGGTTGAGGGTGCTGGCCAGGGGGGCGCTGGGCAGGTCGTAGGCGCGCAGGGCGGATTGCTCGGCGGCGAACGGGGCAGGGCTGGCCAACGGCGCAGCCAGGCCAATGGCCAGGGCCATCAGGCTGGGGCGCAGGATACGATCGACAGTACGGGACATGCAGCGGCTCCTCGACGGATAAGTGCTTACTGCTTCCTTGCCGAGCGAGATTTCAAAAGTGACAGGGGGGTGTCATGAAAAAAGCGAGATTGTTTGCAGGGCGGCCACAGGCCGCTACTACTGGGGCTGAACCGTTACCCACCACGGGGTATGCCGCTCGATCTTCACCGGCAGTGCCGGCACCAGCGATGCCAGGGCCAGGTCGATGTCGGTCAGCGGGAAGCTGCCGGTAACACGCAGGTCGGCGACCTCGTCTGCCACCCCGAGGTGGCCGCTGCGGTACTTGCCGAGGGCAGCGACCAGGTCAGCCAGGCGTACGTTGTCCACCACCAGCATGCCGCGGGTCCAGGCATCGGCACCGACGTCGACCGTGCCGAGCTGGCCGAGGCCGTTGGCATCCATGAGCACCTGCTGGCCTTCGCGCAATACCTGTTCGTCACCACTGTTCAGCGGCATGGCCGCGACCGAGGCCTGCAGCACTTCCAGGCGTGTTCCGTTGGCCTCACGGCGCACCAGGAAGCGCGTGCCCAGCGGGCGCAGGCGGCCGTCGTCGGTGCGTACCAGCAACGGGCGTGGGTCTTGGTGGCCGGTCTCGACCGAGATTTCACCCTGGTGCAGCACGATCACCCGTTGTGCGCCTGCGTAGTCGATGTCCACTGCTGTGTGGGTGTTCAGGCTCAGCAAGGTGCCGTCTTCCAGGCGCAGGGTGCGCAGCTCGCCGGTGGCGGTGCGTTGGTCGGCCAGCCAGTAGTGCGCTGACAGCGACGGGGCGCCGACCCAAGCCAGCAACGAACCCAGCAGGAACATGCCCGCCAGGCCACCGCCCACCTTGCCGATGCGCCGGCGCAAGCCGGCACGCGATTGCAGCAGCGCCTGGCGCGCGGGCCCGGCAGCGGCGCTGACGCGCAGGTCAAGGCAACCCAGCTGGCGCCAGGCGCGGGCATGCTCTTCGCTGGCAGCGTGCCAGCGCATGAACTCACTGCGTTCATCTGGCGTGCCGCTGCCCTGGTCCAGGCTCAGCTTCCAGGCAATGGCTGCATCCAGCACCCGCGACGAGACCGGTGAACCGTTCACGTCGGCTCCCCGTACAAGGCCACATAGCACTGGCGCATGCCCTGGGCGATGTACTGGCGTACCCGCGAGACCGAAACACCAAGGCGCTCGGCGATTTCGGCGTGGCCCATGCCGTCCAGGCGGTTATGCAGGAAGGCCGCACGGGCCTTGCTCGACAGCTTGCCAAGCAGGCGGTCGATGGCCTTGAGGTCTTCGAGAATCAGGTGCTGGATTTCGGGGGAGGGCTGTTCGGCTTCCGGCAGGTGGGCGAGTTCGGCCAGGTAGGCCTGCTCCAGTGCGGCGCGGCGGAAGTGGTCGAACAGCAGCCCCTTGGCCACGGCGGCCAGAAAGGCGCGCGGCTCGCGGGGCGTGTCCAGTTGCTCGCGGCCGAGCAGGCGCACGAAGGTGTCCTGGCTCAGGTCTTCGGCACGTTGGCGGCAGGCCATGCTGCGTTGCAGCCAGGCGAGCAGCCAGCTGCGGTGATCGCGGTAAAGCGCACCGACCAGCTCGGCGTGTGGGCTGTGTGCAGAAGACAAGCAGCGTCCCCCCGGAACGAATGCATTAACTAACGATAATTATTCGCGATTGTTGCAGAGGCGGGGGGCGCCGCGCAATGGACGCTTATCGGATTGCCACCAGGGCGGGGCTTCCAGGCGCTGAATCATCCAAGCCCTACAAACCGTGACTCTGTGCCGCACGCCGCCGCCACCCGCGCAACCGCTGCTCAAGTTGCAACGGGCTGTCGAGCTGCTGGCGGCGAGCCTGGCTGAACAGGATCAACGCCAGCTCGGCAGTGACCTGGGCATCGGCGCTGGCATGGTGGCGCTCTTCAACCTGCAGGCCAAAGCGGGCGACCCAGTCATCCAGCCCGGCTTCGCGCAGTACCGTGTCGGGGTTGAGCATCGGCGCCAGTTCAGCCACATCCAGGAACGGTACCTGCAGGCGATAGCCCAGGCTTTCCTTGAGCGCCCGCGCCAGCATGCGCTGATCGAAAGGCGCATGGAACGCCAACACCGGGCTGTCGCCAATGAAGTCGAGCAGGTCGATCAACGCCTCGACTGGGTCGCAACCCGCGGCCAGGGCACTGGGCCCTAGCCCGTGAATCAGCACACTGGCGTTGGTCTTCTGGGAGGGGCGGTACAGAGTGCGTTCGAACTGCTGGGCAAAGTCGATGGCACCGTCCTCGATGGCCACGGCACCGATCGACAGGACCTGGTCGCGGTTGGGGTTGAGGCCACTGGTTTCCAGGTCCAGCACCACCCAGCGCTGTTCGCGCAACGTGCACACCCCCAGCGCAGCCGGCTTGGGCAACTGCGCCAGGCGTTGGCGCGCGGTGTCGTCCAGCGTGGGCAGGCTGGGGCGCAGCCAGGCGAACAGGCTCATAGCTGGTACCGCAAGGCCAGGCTGCTTTGCAGGCGCTGGGCCTGGCGCAGCGACTCACGCAGGATGCGTCGGTCCAGGTGGTTGAGGCTGTCGGGGTCGACGCGGTTGGAGTAGGGCAGGTTATCGCGGGTCTGGCGCTGGTGCTGCTGCATGCGGGTCTGCTGGATGAAGTGGTAGGCCTCTTCGTAAGCCGCACCGTCGAGTGGTTCGATGATGCCCTTCTGCACCAGCTGGCGCAGGCGTTCGAGGGTGTTGCAGGCGCCGATGCCGTTGGCCAGGGCCAGCAGGCGCGCACCATCGACGAAGGGCGTCAGGCCTTGCACCTTGAGGTCGAGGGTGGCGGCCTTGTCGTTGCCCTGGCGGGTCAGCACGAATTCGCGCAGGCGCCCCACCGGTGGGCGTTGGCGCAGGGCGTTGTCGGCCATCATACGCTGGAAAATGCGGTTGTCGGCGACCTGGGCCAGCAGGCTCTGGCGCAGTTGTTCACAGCCTTGCTCGTCACCCCAGACCACGCGCAGGTCGAAATAGATGCTCGAACCCAGCAGGTTTTCGGGGCTTGCCTCGCGGATGAATCCTGCAAAGCGCCGCGCCCATTCCCCGCGTGACAGGCACAGCGCGGGGTTGCCGGCCATGACATTGCCTTTGCACAGGGTAAAGCCGCACTGTGCCAGGCACTGGTTGATGTACTGCGCCAGGGGCAGCAGGCGGGCACGGATCGCGTCGGCTTCGGCGCTGTCGCGGGCCTCGAACAGAATGCCGTTGTCCTGGTCGGTGTGCAGGGTCTGCTCGCGCCGCCCCTCACTGCCGAAGCACAGCCAGCTGAACGGCATGCCTGGGTCGCCGCGTTCGGCTAGGGCCAGTTCGATCACCCGGCAGACCGTGTGGTCGTTGAGCAAGGTGATAATCTGGGTGATCTGCGTCGACGAGGCGCCATGGGCGAGCATGCGCTCGACCAGCTGGCTGATCTCACCGCGCAGCGACACCAGGGTGTCCAGGCGCGGGGCATGGCGGATGGTACGCGCCAGGTGCACCAGGTCGACACGTTGCAGGGAGAACAGGTCACGCTCGGAAACCACCCCGCACAGGCGCTGGTTGTCCACCAGGCAGACATGCGCGATATGCCGCTCGGTCATGGCCATGGCGGCATCGAAAGCACTGGCCTGCGGGCTGAGGTAGAACGGCCTGGCGGTCATGTGCCGGTCGATGGGCGCGCCCAGGTCGGCATCCGCGCCCGCCACCACCTGGCGCAGGTCGCGCAGGGTGAAGATGCCGATCGGGTAGCGCTGGGGGTCGACCACGACAATGCTGCCGACCTGCTGCTCGTGCATCAGCCGCACGGCGTCGCGCAGCGGCGTGTCGGGGTTGCACACCACCGGGTGTCGCATGGCCAGCTCGCCCAGGGGGGTGTTCAGCGAGTACTGGGTGCCGAGGGTTTCCACGGCGCGTTGGCGCACCTGCTGGTTGACCTGGTCGAGCAGGCTGCTGACCCCGCGCAGGGCAAAGTCGCGAAAGGCTTCCGACAGGGAGAACACGCGGATGAAAGCGGCCTTGTTCAGTTGCAGGCAGAAGGTGTCCTCACCGGCCAGGTGCTCGGTGCGGGTGGCGCGCTCGCCAAGCAGGGCGGCCAGGGGGAAGCACTCGCCGCTGGTGATCTCGAAGGTGGTCTCCACACCGGGTTTGACCAGGTGCTGGCGTTCGCCGACCACGCGCCCTTGTTTGACGATGTAGAAGTGCTCTACTGGGCCGTCGGCGGGTTTGACGATGCTTTCGCCACTGGCATAGAAACGCAGCTGGCACTGCTCGACCAGATACGCCAGGTGGCTGTGCTCCATCTGGTTGAAGGGTGGGAAGCGCTGCAGAAACTGCAACGTACCTTGTATGTTCTGCAGCACAGCCGTCCTGCCCGCCTGGCTGTAGGCGTCCTTTTTACTCATGACACTGACCGTATCGCTACGCCGAACTATATATATCTATATATAGGTGCCGGCCTTGTTGTTCTCGGTCCCCATGGTCGGCTGGCTGAGGTGTGGTGCCCATTGGACGTAAGTCTATGGGCGGCGTGTGATCAATATCGCAAAGCGCGGTCTTACCGGTGAGCAAGACTTTTTGACGAGACGACCATGGTTGAGCATGACGACATCCTGAGTGACGCCGAACGCGAGGCACTGGCCGGGCTGGTGGCGCCTATTGCGCCCAAGCCTGTGGTTCTGGTGGTGGATGACAACCGAGTGAACAGCGAGGCCTTGAGCCTGTACCTGAAAAGCAGAGGCATCGACTGCATGACGGCCGACGGGGTCCAGGAGGCGATGTTCAAGCTGCATTACGAGCCGAGGATCGCCTTGGTGATCACTGACCTGCGCATGGAGCCCAAGGATGGCCTGGATCTGATCCGGTATATTCGTAAGTCGGAGCGGGCGGCGTTGTCGATCATCGTGGTGTCGGGCGACACCGATGTGAAAGAGGCGGTAGACGTGATGCACCTGGGGGTGGTCGACTTTTTGCTCAAGCCGGTGGACCTGGGCAAACTGCTGGAGCTGGTGAAGAAAGAACTGAAGATTGGGTGATGGGTAGGGGGGCCGCAAAGCGGCCCCCGTACGCAGATGTTACTTACAACCCGTTACGCGCCTTGAACTCGCGACGGCGACGGTGCAGTACCGGCTCGGTATAACCGTTCGGCTGCTTGCCACCTTCGATCACCAGCTCCACGGCCGCCTGGAACGCGACGTTGTCGTCGAAGCTCGGCGCCATCGGTTGGTACAGGGGGTCGCCAGCGTTCTGCTGGTCGACCACCACCGCCATGCGCTTGAGGCTTTCCAGCACCTGCGCCTCGTTGACCACGCCGTGGCGCAGCCAGTTGGCCAGCAGCTGGGCCGAGATGCGCAGGGTGGCGCGGTCTTCCATCAGGCCGACGTTGTTGATGTCCGGCACCTTCGAACAACCCACGCCCTGATCGATCCAGCGAACCACGTAGCCAAGGATGCCCTGGGCGTTGTTGTCCAGCTCGTTGCGGATCTCCTCGGCCGACCAGTTGGTGTTGGCGGCCAGCGGGATGGCCAGGATGTCGTCGACCGAAGCCGGGGTGCGCGTAGCCAGCTCGCGCTGACGCGCCTGCACATCGACCTTGTGGTAGTGCAGGGCATGCAGGGTAGCGGCGGTCGGCGAAGGTACCCAGGCGGTGTTGGCACCGGCCAGCGGGTGGGCGATCTTCTGCTCGAGCATGGCAGCCATCAGGTCGGGCATGGCCCACATGCCTTTGCCGATCTGCGCACGGCCTTGCAGGCCGGTGGCCAGGCCGACGTCGACGTTGTTGTTCTCGTAGGCGCCGATCCACTTCTCGTTCTTCATGGCGCCCTTGCGCACGACGGCGCCGGCTTCCATGGAGGTGTGAATTTCGTCACCGGTGCGGTCGAGGAAGCCGGTGTTGATGAACGCCACGCGCTCGGCAGCGGCCTTGATGCAGGACTTGAGGTTGACCGTGGTACGGCGCTCCTCGTCCATGATGCCGACCTTGACGGTGTTGCGCGGCATGCCCAGCAGGTCTTCGACCTGGCTGAAGATTTCAGCGGCGAAGGCCACTTCTTCCGGGCCGTGCATCTTCGGCTTGACGATGTAGACGCTGCCGGTACGGGTGTTCTTGCGGCTGGTGTTGCCGTTGAGGTTGTGCAGGGCAATCAGGTTGGTGAACAGACCGTCCTGGATACCTTCGGGGATTTCATTGCCTTGGGCATCGAGGATCGCCGGGTTGGTCATCAGGTGGCCAACGTTGCGCACGAACAGCAGCGAACGGCCGTGCAGGGTGACCGTGCCACCGTTTGGCGCGGCGTATTCGCGGTCTGGGTTCATGGTGCGGGTGAAGGTCTTGCCACCCTTGTTCACGCTTTCGGCCAGGTCGCCTTTCATCAGGCCCAGCCAGTTGCGGTAGACGATGACCTTGTCATCGGCGTCCACGGCCGCGACCGAGTCTTCGCAGTCCATGATGGTGGTCAGTGCCGATTCCATCAGGATGTCTTTGACGCCGGCGGCATCGGTGCTGCCAACCGGGGTGCTGGCATCGACCTGGATTTCGAAGTGCAGGCCGTTGTGCTTGAGCAGCACGGAGGTCGGCGCGGCGGCATCGCCGACGTAGCCGATCAGTTGGGCATCGTCACGCAGGCCGCTGTTGCTGCCGCCCTTGAGGGCGACGACCAGCTTGCCGGCTTTGATGCTGTAGGCCGTGGAGTCGACATGCGAGCCTGCAGCCAGTGGCGCGGCTTCGTCGAGGAAGGCGCGGGCAAAGGCAATAACCTTGTCGCCCCGGGCTTTGTTGTAGCCCTGGCCTTTCTCGGCGCCGCCTTCATCGCTGATGGCATCGGTGCCATACAGGGCGTCGTACAGCGAACCCCAACGGGCGTTGGCGGCGTTCAGGGCGAAGCGGGCGTTCATCACCGGCACTACCAGCTGTGGGCCGGCCATGCGGGCGATTTCTTCGTCCACGTTCTGCGTGGTGGCCTGGAAATCGTCGGCTTGTGGCAGCAGATAGCCGATTTCCTGGAGGAAGCTTTTGTAGGCTACGGCGTCATGGGCCTGGCCTTTGCGTGCCTGGTGCCAGGCGTCGATCTTGGCTTGCAGCTCGTCGCGCTTGGCGAGCAGGGCTTTGTTCTTTGGAGCGAGGTCATTGATGATCTTCTCTGCACCTGCCCAGAACTGCTCGGCGACGATGCCGGTCCCGGGGATGGCTTCGTTGTTCACGAAGTCGTACAGGACCTTGGCGACCTGAAGGCCACCGACTTGAACGTATCCAGTCATTGCTTGCCTCACTCTGCTCAGCTATTTCGCTCTTCTGTATTAAGCCTGTAGCGCTTCTCTAAACACGGCACCAGTGCGTGCCCAGGTCGGATGAACCCGAGGGCGGCTGGGTGCGGCCTGCCAGACGGGCTGGCGGGCAGTGTGCGTATTTTCACAGGCGCCTTGGCAGACATCCAAACGACGTTTTGTAGTCCGCGCCACGGGATACTACATGAAGCAGTAGGCGGGGCAAAATCAGACTAAAAGCGTCGTTGTGCGACCCGTTGGTCGCGTATGGTCACGCTGGGAATTGGTATGTTCGCAAAAAACAGGTGGATTGTTCCAGATAAATCTTGAAACAGTACACGATTAGTCATGTCGATTGCCCTGCGGCAGGTTGCCGCGCCTTGCCTATACTCAATCGATCCCCCGGTTTATCGCCGCCCAGCGCGGTTCGACACAGAGGAAGGGCTTGTGGATCATCTTGTACTCACTGTGATTGCCCCTGACAAGGCCGGCCAGGTCGAACGCATTGCCCAATGCATCGCCGACCACAGCGGTAACTGGCTGGAAAGCCGCATGTCGCGCATGGCCGGGCAGTTCGCCGGCATCCTGCGGGTGGCGGTGCCGGCGGAAAATTATGCAGAACTGGTCGCGTCGCTGCAGGCCCTGGCCCGCTACGATATTCGTGTATTGATTGCCGAGAGCGGCATCGAGCCGTCGTGCACCTGGAAGCCTATCGCCATGGAGCTGGTGGGTAATGACCGGCCCGGGATCGTGCGCGATATCACCCGGCTGCTGGCCGAGCTTGGGGTGAACCTGGAGCGCTTTACCACTGAAGTGCGGCCTGCACCGATGAGCAGTGAGCCGTTGTTTCATGCCAATGCATTGTTGGCGCTGCCGTTGACCTTGTCGCTGGACGAACTGCAGCAGCGGTTGGAGAGCCTGGCGGATGATTTGATGGTGGAGTTGGAGCTGCGGGCGGAAGAGTGATCCGCGATGGCTGGGGCCGCTTTGCGGCCTCAGGGTTATCCCCCGTTTTACAGGTACGGCCCTGTGGATAACCTGGGGGCGCACCTCTCCAGCCCGCGCGAATCAAGGCCTGCAAAGGTTTGATCAAAAAACGCCCAGAATTCAGCAGCTTGTGCACAAAGCACGGGGACGATGGTGTGGATAACCTCTGGAGATGTCTCTGCAGGCCACGACCCACGTGCCCTGCAGAGTTTTGATCGTTTTTTGATCAGGCGCGCTTGCGCAAATTCAGCCAGGCATCGACGCTGTATATCGCCAAACCTGCCCAGATGAACACGAACGCCACCAGCGTGCTGGACGACAAATGCTCGTCAAACAGCAGCACCGCCTGCAGCAGCACCAGGGTCGGGGCGAGGTACTGCAGGAAGCCCAGCGTGGTATACGGCAGATGGCGTGCGGCAGCGTTGAAGCACACCAGCGGCACCAGCGTTACCGGCCCTGCCGCCATCAACCACAACGCTTCGCTGCTGGTGTAGAACGCGCCCTGCGCGCTCATCGCGGCGGGGTGCAGCAACAGCCAGCCAAGGGCCAGGGGCACCAGCATCCAGGTTTCCACCACCAGGCCCGGCAACGCTGCCACGGGCGCCTGTTTGCGGATCAGCCCATAGAAGCCGAAGGTCAGCGCCAGTACCAGCGAGACCCAGGGCAGGCTGCCGACCTGCCATACCTGCTGAGCCACGCCCACCGCCGCCATGGCCACTGCCAGCCATTGCAGGCGGCGCAGGCGCTCGCCCAGGATGAGCATGCCCAGCAGCACGTTGATCAGCGGGTTTATGTAGTAGCCAAGGCTGGCTTCGAGCATGCGGCCATTGTTCACCGACCATACGTAGGTCAGCCAGTTGCCAGCGATCAGCGCGCCGCTCAGCGCCAGGATGGCCAGCCGGCGCGGGTTGTCGCGCAGTTCGCGCCACCAGCCGGGGTGCTTCCATACCAGCAACAGCAGCGAGCCAAACAAGGCCGACCAGAGCACCCGGTGGACGATGATCTCCACCGCCGGCACGCTCTGGATCGCTTTGAAGTAGAGAGGGAACAGGCCCCAGATGATGTAGGCACTAAGGCCCAGGATGTACCCGCGTTGCGGGTTTGCGGCGTGCATGCAGAATCCTTGCTTAGGTAGCTAAATAAAGCGACGCCTATTGTAGACAGAGGTCAGCGCACTTCTAGAACAATTTCAGCGGTTGTTCATCGAGGGCTGCCATCTGCTCGCGCAGCGCGAGAATCTGGTCGCCCCAGTAGCGCGGCTGGCCGAACCACGGGAAGCTTCGCGGGAATGCCGGGTCGTCCCAGCGCCGCGCCAGCCACGCGCTGTGGTGCAGTTGGCGCAAGGCGCGCAGCGGCTCGATCAGGGGCAGCTCGCGTGGGTCGAAGTCGTGGAACTCGTTGTAGCCGTCGATCAGCTCTGCCAGTTGGCCGAGGCGTTCTTCGCGGCTGCCAGCGAGCATCATCCACAGGTCCTGCACCGCCGGGCCCATGCGGCAGTCGTCGAGGTCGACCACGTGATACACCTCGTCGCGATGCATCAGGTTGCCCGGGTGCAAGTCGCCGTGCAGGCGCATCACCTTGTGTGGGGTGCGCGCGTAGATATCCTCGACCCGTTTCAGCAGGTCGCGGGCCACGGACTCGAAGGCGGGCAGCAATTCGCGCGGGACGAAGTTGCCTTCGAGCAGGGTCTGCAGGGAGGCGTGGCCGAAGTTGTCCACAGCCAACGCTTCGCGATGCTCGAACGGCCGTGTCGCGGCAACGGCGTGCAGGCGGCCGAGCAACTGGCCGAGGCGATAGAGCTGGTCGAGGTTGCCGGGTTCTGGTGCATGGCCGCCACGGCGGGGGAACAGTGTGAAGCGAAAACCCTGGTGCTCGAACAGTGTGCGGCCGTCGTGCTGCAGAGGCGCGACCACGGGCACTTCACAATCGGCAAGCTCGGCAGTGAAGCGGTGTTCTTCAAGAATCGCCGCATCGCTCCAGCGGCCAGGTCGGTAAAACTTGGCGATCAGCGGTTGTGAGTCTTCGATGCCTACCTGGTAGACGCGGTTTTCGTAGCTGTTCAGCGCCAGGATCCGGGCATCGCTGAGGAAGCCGATGCTCTCCACGGCGTCCAGGACCAAGTCGGGGGTGAGGGTGACGAAGGGGTGTGACATGGTGGCTCCGGGGATAGGCGGCGTGCAGCCATGGTAACGCATTCCACCTTGCCAAACGGTGCGGCCAAGCTACACCGGCACCCCCAGCAGCACATAAGAAGGATGGAACTGTGCCCGTACCTGGCTGCCCGTTTGAATCCGATTGCGCGTCAACCACGCCTTTTCGGCGAACGCGCACAATGTCTGCCCATTGCCCAGCGCCAGCCGTACTTCGCTGGGCCCGTCAACGTCCGCCAGCACGTGTTCCACCGTTGCCTTGAGGCAGTTGCTGCCCGCGTCGGCGTCATCGCCATCCCCCAGCAGTTGCACCCACCCGGCCTTGAGCAACGCGACCACCATTGTCCCCAGGGTCAACTCCAGGCGCGCGGTGCTGTCGTGGGTAATCAGCGCCTCGATCTCCAGGCCACCACCCAGCGCCAGGCTTACGCAGTCATGCCGGCCTTCACGGCGTAGGCCGCTGACCTTGCCCTGCAGCTGATTGCGCGCACTGGTGCGCAGCATCAGGCGCCCGAGCAGGTCGAGGTCGCTGGACTCTTCGGCCGCTTCCAGGATTTGTGCCTGCAGGGCCTGCAGGCGTTGATAAAGACGCAGCACGCGTTCGCCTTCGACCGACAGGCGTGCGCCGCCGCCGCCACGCCCGCCGGTGCTGCGCTCGACCAGGGGCTGGCTGGCCAGGTTGTTGAGCTCGTCGATGGCGTCCCAGGCGGCTTTGTAGCTGACGCCTGCGGCCTTGGCGGCGCGTGTGATCGAGCCTTGTTCGGCGATGTGCTGGAGCAGGGCGATGCGTTGCGGGCGGCGGGCGATGTGCTGGGTGAGCAGGGCGGGTAGGGACATGGGCAGGATAATCAGTGGTTGATGCAAGGTCGTTGCTTTATAGCATGGCCCTGATTGGTTGCATGGCCCTGATTTGGTTGCATGGCCCTGATTGGTTGCATGGCCCTGATTGGTGTAGGAGCGGCCTTGCGTCGCGAAAGGGCTGCGCAGCGGCCCCCATCGATTTTAGCGGCGACGCTGGAATCCGGGATTAGCGGCGACGCTGGAATCCGAGATTAGCAGCGACGCTGAAATCCGGGGGCCGCTGCGCGACCCTTTCGCGACGCAAGGCCGCTCCTACACGGGCTTGGGGGTGCGTGCCAGGCAATACACATCGACCCGGCGTGCCCCGGCCTTGGTTAACACCTGGGCAATCGACTGGGCGGTGGTGCCGGTAGTCAGCACGTCATCGACCACCGCTACATGCCTCCCCGCCAGTGCCTTGTGCCCGGTGACGCAGAACGCCTGGCGCAGGTTGCGGCGCCTGGCCTTGGCATCCAGGTGCTGCTGCGCCTGGGTCTCGCGTGTACGCAGCAGCAGCCTCTCGTCGCAATCGATGCCCAACTGCGACGCCAACCAGCGCGCCAGCATGCCGGCCTGGTTGAAGCCGCGCTCACGCAGTCGACGCTTGGCCAAGGGCACAGGCAACAGCAGGTCAGGTTGCGCCAGGCCTTCTGCATAGCGGTGTTGCAGGCCCTGGCCGAGCAATTCGGCCATCAACCGCCCCAGCGGCCACTGGCGTTTGTGCTTGAAGCGGCTGATCAGCGTGTCTACCGGGAACCCGTAATGCCACAGCGCGATGACCTGGTCGAACGCCGGCGCCCGGCGGCTGCACTGGCCGCAGGTCAGGTTGGCCATCGGCAAAGGCAGTGCGCAGCGCAGGCAGTAGTCCTGCAACCAAGGCAACGCCTGTTCGCAGGCGACACACAGTGAGTACGCCTGTTCGGCAGGGGCGTCGCAGAGCAGACAGTGTTGGTTAATATTTACACACTTGTAAACCAGTGCTTTCAGGTTGGGTTGACAGTTCATAGGCCTTCCATGACTATGCGAGCTATCCGTGATGCGCTGGCGGGCATTCCTGTCCCGGCGCCAGTTACAGCCTAAACAAGGAAACGCCGATGAGCGCCAGCACAACTGCAACAACACGTCACGACTGGACCCTGGCCGAGGTCAAGGCGCTGTTCCAGCAACCATTCAACGACCTGCTGTTCCAGGCGCAAACCGTGCACCGCGCGCATTTCGACGCAAACCGCGTGCAGGTCTCGACCCTGCTGTCGATCAAGACCGGCGCCTGCCCGGAAGATTGCAAATATTGTCCGCAGTCCGGCCACTACAACACCGGGCTGGAAAAACAGAAGCTGATGGAAGTGCAGAAGGTGCTGGAAGAAGCCGCCCGCGCCAAAGCCATTGGCTCGACCCGCTTCTGCATGGGCGCGGCGTGGAAGCACCCGTCGGCCAAGGACATGCCCTACGTGCTGGAGATGGTCAAAGGGGTCAAGGCCATGGGCCTGGAAACCTGCATGACCCTCGGCAAGCTCGATCAGGACCAGACCCAGGCGTTGGCCCAGGCCGGCCTCGACTATTACAACCACAACCTCGACACCTCGCCCGAGTTCTACGGCAGCATCATCACCACCCGCACCTACAGCGAACGGCTGCAAACCCTGGCCTATGTGCGTGATGCCGGGATGAAGATCTGCTCTGGCGGCATCCTCGGCATGGGCGAGTCGCTGGATGACCGCGCCGGCCTGCTGATCCAGCTGGCCAACCTGCCCGAGCACCCGGAGTCGGTGCCGATCAACATGCTGGTCAAGGTGGCGGGCACGCCGCTGGCCGAAGAAGAAGATGTCGACCCGTTCGACTTCATCCGCATGCTGGCGGTGGCCCGCCTGCTGATGCCCAAGTCGCATGTGCGCCTGTCTGCCGGCCGTGAGCAGATGAACGAGCAGATGCAGGCCCTGGCCTTCATGGCGGGCGCCAACTCGATCTTCTATGGCGAGAAACTGCTGACCACCGCCAACCCGCAGGCTGACAAGGACATGCAGCTGTTCGCCCGCCTGGGTATCAAGCCTGAGGCCCGCGAAGAGCACGCCGATGAAGTGCACCAGGCAGCCATCGAGCAGGCGCTGGTCGAACAGCGCAGCAGCGAGATGTTCTACAACGCAGCAACGGCCTGAGATGGCCTTTGACCTGGCAGCGCGCCTGGCCGAACGGCGCGCTGCAGACCTGTATCGGCAGCGGCCACTGCTGGAGAGCCCGCAGGGGCCTGAAGTGGTGGTCGATGGCCAGCCGCTGTTGGCGTTTTGCAGCAATGATTACCTGGGCCTTGCCAATCACCCGGAGGTGATCGCCGCCTGGCAGGCCGGCGCCGAACGCTGGGGTGTCGGTGGCGGCGCGTCGCACCTGGTGATTGGCCACAGCACGCCGCACCACCAGGTCGAAGAGGCGTTGGCAGAGCTGACCGGGCGGCCGCGCGCGTTGCTGTTCTCCACCGGCTACATGGCCAACCTGGGCGCCATCACTGCGCTGGTCGGGCAGGGCGACACGGTGCTGCAGGACCGCCTCAACCACGCCTCGCTGTTGGATGGCGGGCTGCTCAGTGGTGCCCGTTTCAACCGCTACCTGCACAACGACCCGGCCAGCCTGGCCAGCCGCCTGGACAAGGCCGTGGGCAATACCCTGGTGGTGACCGATGGGGTGTTCAGCATGGATGGCGACCTTGCCGATTTGCCGGCCCTGGCCAAGGCCGCCCGCGCCCGCGGCGCCTGGCTGATGGTTGATGATGCCCATGGCCTGGGGACCTTGGGGGCCCAGGGTGGCGGTATCGTCGAGCACTTTGGTTTGGGTGTGGATGATGTACCCGTGCTGATCGGCACCCTGGGCAAAGCCTGCGGCACGGCCGGCGCTTTTGTTGCCGGTAGCGAAGCGTTGATCGAGGCGCTGGTGCAGTTCGCCCGGCCTTACATCTACACCACCAGCCAGCCCCCGGCGCTGGCCTGTGCCACGCTTAAAAGCCTGGAGCTGCTGCGCCGCGAAACCTGGCGCCGCGAGCACCTGGCCGCGTTGATCCGCCAGTTCCGCCAGGGCGCCCAGCAGATCGGCCTTGAGCTGATGGACAGCCCCACACCGATTCAGCCGATCATGATCGGTGACAGCGCCCAGGCCCTGCGCCTGTCACAGATGTTGCGCGAGCGGGGCTTGCTGGTGACGGCGATCCGCCCTCCCACCGTGCCCGCCGGCAGCGCGCGCCTGCGGGTGACGCTGAGCGCCGCGCACAGTGAGGCGCAGGTGCAGCTATTGTTGAATGCATTGGCCGAGTGTTATCCACAACTGGAGCGCACCACTGGAGAGCGCCGATGCGAAATCGACTGATTCTATTGCCCGGCTGGGGCCTGGGCACCGCTGCGCTGGAGCCACTGGCTGCCAGCCTCAGGGCCCAGGATGCACGTCTGCAGGTCGAGCTGATGCCCCTGCCGGAACTGGCCGAGGCCGATGTGCAGGCCTGGGTCGACCACCTCGATCGCAAGCTGCCGACTGATACGTGGCTGGGCGGCTGGTCGCTCGGCGGCATGTTGGCCAGTGAGCTGGCAAGCAGGCGCGGTGATCACTGCTGCGGCCTGCTGACCCTGGGCAGCAACCCCAGCTTCGTGGCGCGGCCGGACTGGCCCCACGGCATGGCCGACGACACCTTCGGCACCTTCCTCGACGGTTGCCGCAGCCACACCCAGGTGACGCTCAAGCGCTTTCGCAGCTTGTGCAGCGACGGTGCCCTGCAACCGCGTACGTTGCTGCGTCAGCTTGGCGTAGGGGTGCCGGACACCGACCCGCTGTACCTTGCCACCGGCTTACAGGTGCTGGCGCAACTGGACACCCGCGCAGCCCTGCAACACTTCGCCGGGCCGCAACTGCACCTGTTCGCCGGTAGCGATGCGCTGGTACCGGCGGAGGCCGCCAAGGCCCTGAGCGAACTGTTGCCGGACGTGGAAGTCGGCCTGGTCGAAGAGAGTTCCCACGCCTTCCTGCTGGAGTACCCACAGGAGCTGGCGGCGGGCATCAAGAGTTTCCTGCATGAGAGTGGCGATGACTGACCTTTCCCGTCCGACCCTGCCCGGCGCACTGCCGGACAAGCGCCAGGTGGCGGCCTCGTTTTCCCGCGCGGCGGCCAGCTACGACAGCGTCGCGGCCTTGCAGCGCGACGTTGGCATGAGCCTGCTGGGCCAGTTGCCGGCAGGGCTGGCGCCGTCGCGCTGGCTTGACCTGGGCAGCGGCACCGGGCACTTCAGCCGGGTGCTGGCCGAGCGCTTCGCGCAGGCCAGTGGCGTGGCGGTGGATATCGCCGAAGGCATGCTGCGCCATGCCCGGCATGAGCAGGGCGGCGCCCAGTACCACGTGGTCGGCGATGCCGAGCGCCTGCCGCTGCGTGAGGCCAGCGTCGACCTGGTGTTCTCCAGCCTTGCAGTGCAGTGGTGCGGGCAGTTCGCCAGTGTGCTGGATGAGGCGCGGCGGGTGCTGCGCCCAGGCGGTGTACTGGCGTTCAGCAGCCTGTGCGTCGGTACCCTGGACGAGCTGCGCGCCAGTTGGCAGGCGGTGGATGGCCTGGTGCACGTCAACCGCTTCCGCCGCTTCGACGATTACCAGCGCCTGTGCGCAGGCAGTGGCTTGCAGCACGTGACGCTGCAGCAGCGTGCGCATGTGCTGCACTACCCGGATGTACGCAGCCTGACCCACGAACTGAAGGCCCTTGGCGCCCACAACATCAACCCGGGCCGCCCCTCGGGCCTGACCGGCCGCGCGCGCATGCAAAGCTTGTTGCAGGCATATGAGGCATTTCGCCAGCCCCAGGGGCTGCCAGCCACTTATCAAGTGGTCTATGGTGTGTTGCGCAAGCCACAGGGGTAAGGGGAGTCAGATGAGCCAGGCCTATTTCATTGCCGGTACCGATACCGACGTCGGCAAGACCACCATTGCCGCCGGCCTGCTGCATGCGGCGCGGTTGCAAGGCATGAGCACCTTGGGGGCCAAGCCGGTGGCGTCCGGTTGCACGGTAACCCCAAAGGGCTTGCGCAACAGCGATGCGCAAGCGCTGATCGATGAAAGCTCGATCAAGTTGCCGTACGAACAGGTCAACCCGTTTGCCTTCGAGCCTGCGATCGCACCCCATGTCGCGGCCCGTGAGGCTGGCGTCACGCTGGGCGTGCCCGAGCTGCTGGCGGCGATGCGCAACGTGCTGCAGCAAAACGCCGACTTCACCTTGATTGAAGGCGCCGGTGGCTGGCGCGTGCCGTTGTCGGGCCAGGCCAACCTGTCTGACCTGGCCATCGCCCTGAAACTGCCGGTGATTCTGGTGGTGGGGGTACGCCTGGGCTGTATCAGCCATGCCTTGCTCAGCGCCGAAGCGATCGCCCGCGACGGGCTGCAATTGGCGGGCTGGGTGGCGAACATCATCGAACCGCGCACGTCGCGCCTGGAAGAGAACCTGGCCAGCCTCGCCGAGCGGTTGCCCGCGCCTTGCCTGGGGCGGGTGCCCAAGTTGAAGCAGGCGAGTGCCGACATGGTGGCGGAGCATTTACAGCTTGATTTGCTCGATTAACCGCCGCTGTCTATCGACTGGCACTGGGCCATTAACGATTTAAACGGGCCTTTTCTGCCGTCGCCTGCTTTAATTAGGCCTGTTCGTCATCCAGCGTCAATGGAGTCCTGACATGGAAATCACCGGTAGCTCCGCCTACTACGCGGGCCTGAGCGCAATCCAGACCGGCCAGAACCGCGTCGATCAAGCCGCCAGCCAGATTGCCAACACCAGCCAGATTGCCAACAACAGTGCCGAGCGCACTGCCACCAGCCAGTCCAGCGACTTTCAGGCAGAACGCCTGCGCGCGGTCGATCGCAGCCAGCAAATGGACATGGCGACCAGTACCGTGCAACTGGCACTGGGCAAGCATGAAGTCGAGCTTGGCGCAAAAGTCGTCAAGGCTTCCGACGAAATGCTCGGTCGGATCATCGACACCTACGCCTGATTTCTGGCATCCCCTGTAAAACACCTCCTTTCAACACTGTGGGAGCGGGTTTACCCGCGAATGCGTCCGATCAGACACCTTTATCGTCTGGGAGGCCCTGTTCGCGGGTAAACCCGCTCCCGCAGCCTGTGCATTTCAGGCACTGATCGTCGTGCAGTGGCCGAAACGTCATTTTTCGTGACGTAAATGGCACCATCGTCCCTTCTTGACATCCGCGCGTGCTAAACGTAAGTTTCAAACAACTGTTTGATCGAAAGCCGCCAAGAGCTTGTCGGTAGTACCGATCACCCCCGAACTCATCACAGAGGTTCACCGCAATGCCTGACTACAAAGCCCCCTTGCGTGATATCCGTTTCGTTCGCGACGAGCTGCTCGGCTACGAAGCGCATTATCAGAGCCTGCCGGGTTGCGAGGACGCCACGCCCGACATGGTCGACGCGATCCTTGAAGAAGGCGCGAAATTCTGTGAGCAGGTACTCGCCCCGCTGAACCGCGTTGGCGACCAGGAAGGCTGCACCTGGAGCGAGTCGGGCGTGAAGACGCCGACCGGCTTCAAAGCGGCTTACGAGCAGTTTGTCGAGGGTGGCTGGCCGAGCCTGGCGCATGACGTTGCCCACGGCGGCCAAGGCCTGCCGGAATCGCTGGGCCTGGCCCTGAGCGAGATGGTCGGTGAGTCGAACTGGTCGTGGGGCATGTACCCAGGCCTGTCCCATGGCGCCATGAACACCATTTCCGAGCACGGCACGCCTGAGCAGCAAGAGGTCTACCTGACCAAGCTGGTTTCCGGCGAGTGGACCGGCACCATGTGCCTGACCGAGCCGCACTGCGGCACTGACCTGGGCATGCTGCGTACCAAGGCCGAGCCTCAGGCTGACGGTTCGTACAAAGTGTCGGGCACCAAGATCTTCATTTCCGCTGGCGAGCACGACATGGCCGACAACATCGTCCATATCGTGCTGGCCCGCCTGCCCGATGCCCCGGCTGGTACCAAAGGCATCTCGCTGTTCATCGTGCCGAAGTTCATGCCCAACGCCGAAGGCGCTGCCGGCGAGCGTAACGCCGTGAGCTGTGGCTCGATCGAACACAAGATGGGCATCCACGGTAACGCCACCTGCGTGATGAACTTCGACGGCGCAACCGGCTACCTGATCGGCCCGGCCAACAAAGGCCTGAACTGCATGTTCACCTTCATGAACACCGCTCGCCTGGGCACCGCACTGCAAGGCCTGGCCCATGCCGAAGTGGCCTTCCAGGGCGGCCTGAAGTATGCCCGTGAGCGCCTGCAGATGCGCTCGCTGACCGGCCCTAAAGCCCCTGAAAAGGCGGCCGACCCGATCATCGTCCACCCAGACGTGCGCCGCATGCTGCTGACCATGAAAGCCTTCGCTGAAGGCAACCGCGCCATGGTCTACTTCACCGCCAAGCAGGTCGACATCGTCAAGTACAGCCAGGACGAAGAAGAGCGCAAGAAAGCTGACGCGCTGCTGGCTTTCATGACCCCGATCGCCAAGGCCTTCATGACCGAAGTCGGTTTCGAGGCCGCCAACCACGGCGTGCAGATCTACGGCGGCCATGGTTTCATCGCCGAGTGGGGCATGGAACAGAACGTGCGCGACAGCCGTATCTCCATGCTGTACGAAGGCACTACCGGCATCCAGGCCCTCGACCTGCTCGGCCGCAAGGTGCTGATGACCCAAGGTGAAGCGCTGAAGGGCTTTACCAAGATCGTGCACAAGTTCTGCCAGGCGCAAGAAGGCGTCGAGGCGGTCAAAGAGTTCGTCGAGCCGCTGGCGGCCATCAACAAGGAATGGGGCGAGCTGACCATGAAGGTCGGTATGGCCGCCATGAAAGATCGCGAAGAAGTGGGTGCCGCTTCGGTCGATTACCTGATGTATTCCGGTTATGCCTGCCTGGCCTACTTCTGGGCTGACATCGCCCGCCTGGCTGCCGAAAAGCTGGCTGCCGGTACTGAAGAAGTGGCGTTCTACACCGCCAAGCTGCAGACCGCGCGCTTCTACTTCCAGCGCATCCTGCCGCGTACCCGTACCCATGTGGCGGCGATGCTGTCGGGTGCAGGTAACCTGATGGCGATGGAAGAAGAGCACTTCGGTCTGTCTTACTGACCCATAAGCTGTAGAAAAAACCCGCCTGCCCTCACCGGCAGGCGGGTTTTTTCGTTTCGGGGCCAGGGCATTGCCAGCGGGTATTCAACTGTTCACGCGCGCTGCCGATGAAATAAGGGCACAATGCCACTATTGATCTGCCGGGTTGGAGATTACCCTTGTTTCGTCTTGATGCTGTACGCGTAAGCCACTTCCTGCCTTCGCTGTTTCTGTTGCTGGCAGGCCTTGCGGCGGCTTACGTAAGAGACCTCAGTGTCTTTTTCACGTCGCTGTTCAATGTGCTGCCCACCTTGGTCCTGCTATTGGGCGGTGCCTACTGCGCCGTTTATCGCCGCCAGCGCGAGCTGTTTCTGATGGTCACGGTGTACATCGCCTACTATCTGCTCGACACCCAGACCGACTTCTACCGCGACAACGGCCACGTGCGCGCGGATGCCGCGGTGATCTTCCATCTGGTGTGCCTGCTGCTACCAGCCCTGTTCGCGCTGTATGGCGCCTGGCAGGAGCGCACCCACCTGCTGCAGGACCTGGTCGCGCGCTTCGCGGTGCTGTTTGCCGTTGCCAGCGTCGCTGTGGCCCTCGAGCAAAGCTACCCCGATACGCTGCTGACGTGGCTGGCGGAGATCCGCTGGCCGTCCTTGCATGGCCAGTGGATGAGCCTGATCCAGATGGCCTACCCGTTGTTCCTCGCGGTGTTCATCCTGCTGGTGGTGCAGTACCTGCGCGAGCCCAGGCCCTTGCACGCGGCGCAGGTGATTGGCCTGATCGGCGTCTTCTGGATGCTGCCGCAAACGTTCATCCTGCCCTTCACCCTGAACATCATGTGCAGCCAGGTGATGTTGATGATCGCCGCTGCCGTCGCGCACGAGGCTTATCAGATGGCTTTTCGCGATGAGCTTACCGGCCTGCCGGGGCGCCGCGCCTTGAACGAGCGCATGCAACGGCTGGGGCGCAACTATGTGATCGCCATGACCGACGTCGACCACTTCAAGAGATTCAACGATACCCACGGCCACGATGTCGGCGACCAGGTGCTACGGCTGGTGGCCAGCCGGTTGTCCAAGATCACCGGCGGCGGTCGGGCCTATCGCTATGGCGGCGAGGAATTTGCACTGGTCTTCGCGGGCAAGACGGCAGAAGAATGTGTGCCGCACGTGCAAGCCGTGCGCGAGATGATTGCCAACTACGCCATGCAACTGCGTGACCCGAACAGCCGCCCGCAGGACGATTCGGCAGGGCGACAGCGCCGCGGTGGCAGCGGCGCCGGTACGGTTTCGGTAACCATCAGCATCGGCGTTGCCGAGCGCCAGGCCGATCACCGCAACCCGGAGGCCGTGCTCAAGTCTGCCGATCAGGCGCTGTATAGCGCCAAAGAGGCGGGGCGCAATTGTGTCATGGTGCATGGGCAACAATCGCAACGTGGAGCGGTGCGAATGGCATGACCAGATTAGACCATGCGGTCAACTGATGACCCTATGTCTCGTAAAAGTTGTTCGGTTACACTGCCAGCAACCCAGTGTCGCGGTTCTCCGAGACCGCCCCGACCCTACTAGCGAGAGGTTGTCATGGCCGACTATAAAGCGCCCCTGCGCGACATGCGCTTCGTTCTGAATGAAGTCTTCAACGTGGCCGAGCAATGGGCACAGTTGCCCGCGCTGGCCGACGTGGTCGATGCCGAAACCGCCCTGGCTGTGCTGGAGGAGGCCGGCAAGGTCACCGCGCGGACCATCGCCCCGCTCAGCCGCGCCGCCGATGAAGAGGGCTGCCGCTGGGACAACGGTGCGGTGAGCACGCCCGCTGGCTTCATCGACGCTTACAACACTTATGCCGAAGGCGGCTGGGTGGGTGTGGGCGGTGACCCGCTGTTCGGCGGCATGGGTATGCCCAAGGTCATCTCGGCCCAGGTCGAGGAAATGGTCAACGCGTCGAGCCTGGCCTTCGGCCTGTACCCGATGCTGACTGCCGGCGCCTGCCTGTCGATCAATGCGCACGCCAGTGAAGCACTCAAGGCAGCCTACCTGCCCAACATGTACGCTGGCGTCTGGGCGGGCTCCATGTGCCTGACCGAGCCCCATGCCGGTACCGACCTCGGCATCATCCGCACCAAGGCGGAGCCCCAGGCCGATGGCAGCTACAAGGTCAGTGGCACCAAGATCTTCATCACCGGTGGCGAGCATGACCTGACCGAGAACATCATCCACCTGGTGCTGGCCAAGTTGCCGGATGCCCCGGCCGGGCCCAAAGGTATTTCGTTGTTCCTGGTGCCCAAGTTTCTGGTCAACCCGGACGGCAGCCTGGGCGCACGCAACCCCGCCACCTGTGGCTCGATCGAACACAAGATGGGTATCCAGGCATCAGCCACCTGCGTGATGAACTTCGACGAAGCGGTCGGTTACATTGTCGGTGAGCCGAACAAGGGTTTGGCGGCCATGTTCACCATGATGAACTATGAGCGCCTGGGCGTAGGCATCCAAGGCCTGGCATCGGCCGAACGTTCCTACCAGAACGCCGTGGAGTATGCCCGTGACCGCCTGCAGAGCCGCGCCCCGACCGGCCCGCAAGCCAAGGACAAGGCCGCAGACCCGATCATCGTCCACCCGGACGTACGGCGCATGCTGTTGACCATGAAGGCCTTGATCGAAGGCGGACGCGCCTTCTCCAGCTACGTGGCGATGCAGCTCGACAGTGCCAAGTACAGCGAAGACCCGACCACCCGCAAGCGCAGTGAAGAACTGGTGGCGCTGTTGACCCCGGTTGCCAAGGCCTTCCTCACCGATCTTGGCCTTGAGTGCACCGTGCATGGCCAGCAGGTGTTCGGCGGGCATGGCTACATCAGGGAGTGGGGGCAGGAGCAATTGGTACGTGATGTGCGGATTACGCAGATCTACGAAGGCACCAACGGCATCCAGGCCCTCGACCTGATGGGGCGCAAGGTGGTGGCCAGTGGGGGGGCGTACTACAAGCTGTTCTCCGACGAGATACGCCGGTTTGTCGCCGGTGCCGACAGTGAACTGGATGAGTTTGCCAAACCCTTGGGTGCTTACCTTGACCAGCTGGACGGGCTGACCGAGTGGGTACTGGAGCAGGCCAAGGGTAACCCCAATGAAATTGGCGCCGCTTCGGTCGAGTACCTGCAGGCGTTTGGTTACGTCGCCTATGGCTACATGTGGGCGTTGATGGCGCGGGCGGCCAAGGCTGGCGAGGGGGATGAAGCCTTCTACTCCGGCAAACTGGGGACGGCGCGGTTCTACTTTGCGCGTCTGTTGCCGCGGGTGCAGTCATTGGTGGCCTCGGTCAAGGCGGGGAGCGAGGCGCTGTATCTGCTGGAGGCTGAGCAGTTCTGATCGGTTGATGCTGGGGGTGCGAAGCGCCCCCCAATCTCCGGTATGACTGGCAATGAATCCTCTTTGTAAGCTTTTTCCTACACAACGTGGTGACTTTTCACCACTGTTCTCAGATTGGATCCACAGGTAATCTTTACCACATGGACGTTGCGCAGGAAGCGCAAAGGACAGATCAAGGAAGACGACGAAGGACTTCCTGCCAGGATGGCGGGGCGATACGGATGTCACAGGGAAACAGTCTGGGAAACCCCGCTTCGGCGGGGTTTTCTTTGTGCGCGTGTTTTGCAGCCGAGCACATCCTTTCAGCCGAGCACATCCAGTGGCGAGCCTCCCAGGTGGCGCGCGTCTGTCTCTTCTTCCAGCAATGTACGCAGCAGCTCGACCGACGCCTGCTGGCGCTGTGCATCGCGGAACACCAGCCCAACCTTGAGCGGCACCCGCGGCTCGCTCAATGGCTTCCACAGCAGGCCCTGGTCATCCTCGGCCGCGTCCTTGGCCCGGCCAGGCAGGATGGTGGCCAGCGCCGTGTGCGCCAGGCTGTCGAGAATCCCGGCCATGTTGTTCATTTCTGCCTGCACCTGCGGCCGACGCCCCTGGCTGGCCAACTGCGCCTGCCAGATCTGGCGAATCTGAAACTCCTCGCCCAGCATCAGCATGGGTAGCTCGGCTGCCTGACGGATCGACACCTTCTTGAAATCCTTCAATGGGTGGGTATCGGGGATGACAAGCTGCAGTTCATCTTCGTACAGCAGCAGGCCATGCAGCCCAGGTTGGCGCGGCGGCAGGTAGCTGATGCCGATGTCCAGGCTGCCATTGAGCAAACGCCGTTCGATTTCCAGCCCCGACAGCTCGTAGATCTGCACCACAAGGTGCGGCTGTGCCTTGCGCAAGCGTTCGAGCAGCTGCGGCACCAGGCTTGGCCGCACGGTCTGCAGCACGCCGATGGCCAAGGTGCGCAGGGACTGGCCCTTGAAGTTGCGCATGGCCTCATGGGCCCGTTGCAAGCCATCGAGCAACGGCAGGGCATGGTTGTACAGCGTGTGTGCGGCCAAGGTCGGCAGCAGGCGCTTGTTGCTGCGCTCGAACAGGTTCAGGTCGAGGCTGTGTTCCAGTTGGCGTATCTGTTGGGAAAGCGCTGGCTGGGACAGTGACAGACGCTCGGCGGCGCGGCCTACGTGGCCTTCTTCGTACACCGCGACGAAATAACGCAGTTGGCGGAAATCCATAAGTAACACTTATCGAAAATGCTGGAAAAACGAAATGGTCGAAAACCGTTGCGAAGCCTAGTCTATCGCCGTATTCCAGAGGGTTACAGCGGTCATTGAGCTGATTGTTACCCCAGATGAAAAACACTTTTGATAGGCAAGGCTAAATATCAAGTGCCGGCATTCAGACCGCACATAGCCGCCCTTTACCGTGATTGGTTGGAGCCCTGATGAACCTGTTCAACCTGCGCCGGTCGGCAGCCGCCGCTGTCGCCGAGCCCAAGCGTGCGCCGGTGACCGTGGCGGATGCGCCGCAGTTGTCCCGCGAGTGCCTGATGCCGAGCACCGAACGCGCGCCGCAGATGTTCGTGCGTGGTCAGGGTTCGTGGTTGTGGGACAGCGAAGGGCATGCCTACCTGGATTTCACCCAGGGTGGTGCGGTAAACAGCCTTGGCCACAGCCCCAGCGTGCTGGTCAAGGCACTGGGTAACCAGGCCCAGGCACTGATCAACCCAGGTTCCGGTTATCACAGCCGCGCGCTGCTGGCACTGGTCGAACGCCTGTGCCAGAGCACCGGCAGCGACCAGGCCTACTTGCTCAACAGCGGCGCCGAAGCCTGCGAAGGGGCGATCAAGCTGGCGCGCAAATGGGGCCAGCTACACCGTAACGGCGCCTATCACATCATCACTGCCAACCAGGCTTGCCATGGCCGCAGCCTGGGCGCGTTGTCGGCCTCCGACCCACTGCCGTGCAATCGTTGCGAACCGGGCCTGCCGGGTTTCAGCAAGGTGCCGTTCAATGACCTGGCGGCGCTGCATGCAGCAGTGGATTCGCGCACCGTCGCGATCATGCTCGAACCGATCCAGGGCGAGGCAGGTGTTATTCCGGCCACGCAGGCGTACCTGAAGGGTGTCGAAACACTGTGCCGCGAGCTGGGCATCCTGTTGATCCTCGATGAGGTGCAGACCGGCATCGGCCGTTGTGGCGCCCTGCTCGCCGAGCAGAGCTACGGCGTGCGGGCCGACATCATCACCCTGGGCAAGGGCCTGGGTGGTGGTGTGCCGCTGGCGGCCTTGCTGGCGCGCGGTAGCGCTTGCTGCGCCGAGCCGGGTGAGCTGGAAGGCAGCCACCATGGCAACGCGCTGATGAGCGCTGCGGGCCTGGCAGTGCTCGATACCGTGCTGGAGCCTGGCTTCTTCGAGCATGTACAGGACAGCGGTCGCCACCTGCGCGATGGCCTTTGCCGCTTGGCGGGGCGATATGGCCAGGGCGAGGCGCGCGGCCAAGGCCTGCTGTGGGCCTTGCAACTGCAGGAGCGCGTCGCTCAGGACTTGGTCAAGGCTGCCCTGCATGAAGGCCTGCTGCTCAATGCCCCGCAGGCCGATGTGGTGCGCTTCTCGCCCGCGCTGACCGTGAGCAAGGGCAACATCGACGAAATGCTCCTGCGCCTGGCCCGCGCCTTTGCTCGTCTGCATGCACAGCAGCAGGCCCGCCGGGAAATGCCGGCATAACCGAATTCAACGAACCGTCTGGCGTTTCTGCGCATCGCCCTTGGCCTGTTTCATTTGGCCAGGGGCGTTTTTTTTTGCCCGGTATTGCAGGGGTGTGGAACCTCTGCGAAGCGCGGCTAGTCTTTGTTGAGACCCTTCAGGAGAGACTCGCATGGACTTCATTCGTATCATCATCGCCATCCTGCTGCCGCCACTTGGGGTGTTTCTGCAGGTGGGCTTCGGCGGGGCATTCTGGCTGAATATTCTGCTGACCCTGCTGGGGTACATTCCGGGGATCGTGCATGCGGTGTATATCATTGCCAAGCGATGAGCGCATTGGGGCCGCGTTGCGGCCCTTTTCGCGACGAAAGGCCAGATTCAGTGAGGGACCTGGCCTAACACCCGGCAATAGAACGTCCACTCCTCTTCCAGCGCATGCGCCAGGTTCTCTGCCTGGCGGAACCCGTGTCGCTCCCCCGCATAAAAGTGCCCTTCGGCTTCTATGCCATTTGCCTTCAGTGCATCGAGCATCAGGCGCGTCTGCTCCGGCACCACCACAGCATCCAGTTCACCCTGGAAGAAAATCACCGGCACCTTGATCTGCGCGGCATGCAGCAGTGGCGTGCGTGCGTGATAGCGCTCGGCATCTTGCAGTGGGTCGCCGATCAACCAGTCCAGGTAATCCCCTTCGAACTTGTGCGTGGCGCGGCTCAGGGCAATAGGGTCACTGACCCCGTAGAGGCTGGCCCCCGCTCGGAACACGTCGTGGAACGCCAGGGCGCACAGCGTGGTGTAACCGCCCGCGCTGCCACCGCGGATGAAGGCCTTGTGCGGGTCGATCAGCCCCAGCCCGGCCAGGTGCGCGACCGCTGCGCAAGCATCCTCGACATCCCGCTCGCCCCAGTGCAGGTGCAGGGCCTGGCGATAGTCCCGGCCATAGCCGGTACTGCCCCGGTAATTCAGGTCGGCGACGGCGAAGCCGCGCTGGGTCCAGTACTGGATGCGGGGGTCGAGCGCCGGGTAGCAGGCCGACGTCGGCCCGCCATGGATAAACACCACCAAGGGTGCGGGCGCCTTGGCGTGCATGGCCGGGTAGAAGAAGCCATGGGCGAGGCCGTTGCCACTGGTGTAGCGAATGGACTGCGGCATGCTGATGGCTTCGGCGGGCAGTACCTCGGCACCCCCTGCCAGCACGCGTACCTCGTGATTGCTGCGGTCGATGGCAATGACTGCCGCCGGGCTGACGGGGGATGCGGCGATGGCATAGAGGTGCCCGTCATCTATGGCCAGGCTGCGAAAGCGCGTGTAGGCACTGGCGAAACGTTCTACCGGTTGCTCGGCGGTGCGCAGCCCCAACTGCCCAAAACCGCCCTCGAACCAACTGGCCACATAGCTTTGCGGCCCCAGGGCCAGCCAACTGCTGGCGCCAAGTTGCCAGGGCGCCGAGGCATGGTCGGCGGGTTCGGCGGGCAGGGCCTGCCAGTGCCCGTTGACTTCCCCCCAGGGCTGCCAGAAACCGTCGCGATCAGACAGGCAATACAAGCGGCCCTGCGCGTCGAAACGCGGTTGTTGCAGAGACTCGTCCTGGCCTGCCACGCAACACGCTGGCCCCCATGCGCCGCTGCTGTCGCGTTGGCGAAGTAGCAGGCGCGTGTGTGTCCAGGGTTGTGCCGGGCGGTCCCATTCGACCCACGCCAGGCGCTGCCCATCACTGCTCACGGTGGGTGATGCGTAGAAGTCGGCGCCTTCAGCCAGCACCTCGCGCGAGCCTTCGCGCAGGGCAATCAGGCGATGCTCAACGGTTTGCCCATGGCGCTCTTCGACCGCCAGCACTTGGCCGTCGTGCCAGTGCACATCGCCGTAGCGGCACTGCTGGTCGTCGGTAAGCCGCTTGGGTACGGCGCCGTCCAGCGTCTGTGTATAGAGCTGCTGATCGTTCTCGTTGACGAAGACCAGCCCTTCACCGCCGAGGCAAAAGCTGCCCCCGCCATATTCGTAAACCCGGCTGCGCACGCTGAAACCATCCGGCGTCAGGCACTGGGCCTGGTGTTGATGCCAGTGCCAGATTCGGCAGGCACCGTCGGCCGGGCGAAACTCGTTCCAGAACAACCCGGTGGGGCCGACCTTGAGCTCGGCGAAGTCGGTACCAGCGGCGACGGCCTGGGCTGCGCTGAATTCAGCCGCGGGCGATGACACGGGAGTTTCGATCATTGCGGAAGGTCATCTCTTCAATGGCGAGTTGGGCGGTTTCTGCCTCCTCGCGGGCCTTGAGGATGATGCCGTGATCCGCCGATTTTGCGCACACCGGGTCGGCGTTGCTGGCATCGCCGGTGAGCATGAAGGCCTGGCAACGGCAGCCGCCGAAGTCCTTTTCCTTCTCGTCGCAGGAGCGGCAGGGCTCAGGCATCCATTGGTAACCGCGAAAGCGGTTGAAACCGAACGAGTCGTACCAGATGTGGTGCAGGTCGTGGTCACGCACGTTGGGGAACTGCACCGGCAGTTGGCGGGCGCCGTGGCAGGGCAGGGCGGTGCCGTCCGGGGTGATGGTGAGGAACAGGTTGCCCCAGCCATTCATGCAGGCCTTGGGGCGTTCTTCGTAGTAGTCAGGGGTGACGAAGATCAGCTTGCACGGGTTGCCTTCGGCCTTGAGCTTGTCACGGTATTCATTGGTGATGCGTTCGGCCCGCTGCAGCTGTGCGCGAGTCGGCAGCAGGCCCAGGCGGTTGAGGTGCGCCCAGCCATAGAACTGGCAAGTGGCAAGCTCGACGAAGTCGGCCTCGAGCGCGATGCACAGCTCGATGATGCGGTCGATCTTGTCGATGTTGTGCCGATGGGTAACGAAGTTGAGCACCATCGGGTAGCCGTGGGCTTTTACGGCACGGGCCATCTCCAGCTTCTGCGCGAAGGCCTTCTTCGAGCCGGCCAGCAGGTTGTTGACCTGCTCGTCGCTGGCCTGGAAGCTGATCTGGATGTGGTCCAGGCCGGCGGTCTTGAACTCGGCGATGCGCGCTTCGGTGAGGCCAATGCCCGAGGTGATCAGGTTGGTGTAGTAGCCCAGCCGGCGCGCCTCGCCGATCAGCGCGGCGAGGTCCTGGCGCACCAGCGGTTCGCCACCGGAAAAACCGATCTGCGCGGCGCCCATTTCGCGCGCCTCGGCCATCACCTTGAACCACTGCGCGGTGCTCAGCTCCTGGCCCTGGGCTGCGAAGTCCAGCGGGTTGGAGCAGTACGGGCATTGCAGCGGGCAGCGGTAGGTCAGCTCGGCCAGCAACCACAGCGGCAGGCCGACCTCGGGCGTGGCCGGCAGGTCAGGCGAGGACGATCCAGTGTTCGCCACGGGCCACCTCCATGAACTGCTCGATGTCGTCGGCCACTTCCGGGACATCCGGGAACTGCTGGGCCAGTACGGCAATGATCGCCGCGACGTCGCGTTGGCCGTCGATCAGGCCGCCGATCAGCGCGGCGCTGTCGTTGAGCTTGATCATGCCCTCGGGGTACAGCAGCACATGGCCTTTCTGGGCCGGCTCGTATTGGAAGCGGTAGCCGGGGCGCCAGTTCGGCACCTGCTTGCGATCGAAACTCATAGGGCGATCCCCTTGTGCCAGACCCGTTCCTGGGTGACCGAATGATAAGGCGGGCGGTTCAGCTCGTAGGCCATGCTCATGGCATCGAGCATGCTCCAGAGGATATCCAGCTTGAACTGCAGGATCTCCAGCATACGCTCCTGGCCCGCGCGGGTGGTGTAGTGCTGCAAGGTAATCGCCAGCCCGTGCTCGACATCACGCCGGGCCTGGCCCAGGCGGGTGCGGAAGTATTCGTAGCCGGCCGGGTCGATCCAGGGGTAGTGCTGTGGCCAGCTGTCCAGGCGCGACTGGTGGATCTGCGGGGCGAACAGCTCGGTCAGCGAGCTGCTGGCCGCCTCTTGCCAGCTGGCGCGGCGGGCAAAGTTGACGTAGGCGTCTACGGCAAAGCGCACGCCGGGCAGCACAAGCTCCTGGGAGCGCAGTTGCTCAGGGTCCAGGCCAACGGCCTGGCCAAGGCGCAGCCAGGCTTCGATACCCCCGTCTTCGCCAGGGGCGCCATCGTGGTCGAGCAGGCGCTGGATCCACTCGCGGCGCACTTCGCGGTCCGGGCAGTTGGCCAGGATCGCGGCATCCTTCATCGGGATGTTGACCTGGTAGTAGAAGCGGTTGGCTACCCAGCCCTGTATTTGCTCACGGGTGGCGCGGCCCTGGTACATCGCCACGTGATAGGGGTGATGAATGTGGTAGTAGGCGCCTTTGGCGCGCAGGGCCTGCTCGAACTCGGCAGGGGACATCGGCAATGGGTCGCTCATCAGGCCTCCTTACAACGTGATGCTCATGCCATCGAAGGCGACTTCTACGCCCCGACGCTGGACCTCGGCCCGTTCAGGCGAGTCTTCATCGAGAATCGGGTTGGTGTTGTTGATGTGGATAAGTACCTTGCGCTGGCGCGGGAAGCCATCGAGCACTTCGAGCATGCCGCCTGGCCCGTTCTGCGCCAGGTGGCCCATCTCGCGGCCGGTGCGGGTGCCGACGCCACGGCGCTGCATTTCATCGTCTTCCCACAAGGTGCCGTCGACCAGCAGGCAGTCGGCACCGTGCATCATCGCCAGCAGCTTGTCGTCGACCTGGCCAAGGCCTGGGGCGTAGAACAGCTTGCCGCCGGTGCGGGTGTCTTCGACCAGCAGGCCCAGGTTGTCGCCCGGGTGAGGGTCGAAGCGGTGCGGTGAATAGGGCGGCGCGGCGCTGCGCAGGGGGAAGGGGGTGAACCGGAGGTTGGGGCAGGCGTCGATGACGAAGCTGCCTTCCAGCTCGATGCGGTTCCACTGCAGGCCGCCGTTCCAGTGGCTGAGCATGTTGAACAGTGGGAAGCCGGTGGTCAGGTCCTGGTGGACCATGTCGGTGCACCAGACCTGATGCGGGCAGCCTTCGCGCAGGCTGAGCAGGCCGGTGGTGTGGTCGATCTGGCTGTCGAGCAAGACGATGGCATTGATGCCGGTATCGCGCAGGGCGCGGGCCGGTTGCATCGGCGCAAAGGCCTGAAGCTGGGCGCGGATATCGGGCGAGGCGTTGCACAGGACCCAGTGCTCGCCGTCGTCGGACAGCGCGATGGACGACTGGGTGCGCGCCGTGGCACGCAGGCTGCCGTCGCGATAGCCCTTGCAGTTGACGCAGTTGCAGTTCCACTGGGGGAAGCCGCCGCCGGCGGCGGAACCGAGAATCTGGATGTACATGGCCACTCTCTACCGGAAAACCGTATCCGAAAAACACAAACGCCCCGGCGGGCCGAGGCGTCGAACCGTAAGCAGAGCTTAGCGGTTGGCGAAGTACATGGTGACTTCGAAGCCGATACGCAGATCAGTGTATGCAGGTTTGGTCCACATGGGATGACTCCTTCCGAACGGGTTGGGTTGGTCAGCTACTTGTTGGGTACCGCCGGGCGCCGGAGGTTCCCTTGACTGAGATTGCGCTATCTTACAAGAAAAATTTGTACTGAAAGGTTAATTATTGGAAAAGCGCCCTTGCAGTTCACGTAACAATACTCCTTTGCTCTTCACCAAGCCGGGCCTGGTGCGGCCGCATTGGCCAGGCAGAGCCAAGGGGCGCGGTGGGCAAGAAGGCTGCCTAGCAGCACGTCCAGATCGGCCTGTTGCGTCATCAGGATAGACCGGTGCAGGTCATTCAGCCTGTCGGATTGTATCGCCATGTGTGCCTGCCATACCCATTCGGCCACCTCGGCATTGGCCATGGCCGACTCGACGAACTGCTCGGCCAAGGCTTGCCGGGCGGTGCAGTCCAGTGTCACGCCCTGGCTTAGCAACGCATGCAGGTGGGCGAGTATTTCGGCATGGCTGGCATGGGGCGACTGCACGCCGAACAGCAGGCCATTGCAGCCTTCTATCTGACGGAAGGCGCTGAAAACGGCGTAGCCCAATTGCAGCTCCACCCGTAGGCGTTGGTACACCGGCCCTTGCAACAACTGGGCGAGCAGGCGGCCGCTGGCTTGCTGGTTGGCCGCCACCGGGCAGAACAGCAGCAGGGCGTTTTCGCTGCCGGCGAGCGCAGTGTCAACCCAGCGACGGCCCTGCCAAATGGGCAGTGGCGTCGCTGTGGCGCCCTGGCCTGGGCAGGCGCCCAGCACGGCGCCAAGGGCGGCCAATTCATCAACGCCCAGCGCCAGGCCGTGCCAGCGGGCAGTTGCCCATACCTGGTCAAGCAGTGGCTGGTCGAGTGTGCAAGGCGGCAACGGCTCGGCATTGCTGCCAAGAATGGCGTCAGGCAGTTGCTTGAGCAGGGCTCTGATCGGGATCTGCGCGGGTTCTGGGTTCGGCTGCCCTTGCCAGCTATCGTGTGAGGGCGCGTTCAGCAAGGCGAGGGCTTCATCGACGGCGCGGAGCACCGCTGAGGGTTGGCCGGCGCAACGTAGCTGCCAATACTCGCCAGCTTCGCTGAACTGCAGTTGCAACGCCGCCTGTTCGGCGCGTTCCTGCAAGGGACGCAAGGCCTGGCCCAGGATGGGAAACAGCGCACGTCGAAGAGGTGAAGGCAGGTGCCAGCGCAGGTACAGCGCCGCGTACTCGCGTGTCGGTGGCAGCGCGTCGCTGATGGCCAATGCCACGGGTAACGGTGCCTTTGCGGCGAGCGGCTCGGCCGTCAGCAGAGGGTCGGCGGCGGGTATCTGCCATTGACCAAGGCTGGCGTAAGGGAGGCTGGCAAGCAGCGCCTCCAGTGCGCGTAAAGCTTGCTTGTCGAGTGCTGAGAAAGGCTGGTCTGCGCTGTCCCGTCGTGCCAGTTCAAGCGGGCTGGCGGCCCGCTCGCGGCTGCGTTGCAGTTGGCCGAACTGGGCATTGAGGTGCTGCAGGTTGCTCTGGCGAATAAAGCCGAACCAGCCGTGCAGCAATGCGATAGCTTCGTCGACAGAGGCGTCGGTACCGAGCTGCAAGTCGATGTGCCAGAGCATCTGCCCGGCGAAAGCATACAGCGGTTCGGCTTTGACTCCCCGCAGCCAGCCGCGCTGGCGAAGCGCGTTCAGCCATCCGCCCGGGCGGCTGTCGCCTAGCAGGTCGATCAGTAAGCCAAGCGCGCGTTCGCCACCTTCGGGCAGGCCTTCATGGGCGAAGATGAACGGCTGATCGGCCGCCAGCAGCGGCGGCGGCATTGCTTGCTCGACACGCCCACCGGCCGGGAACAGGCTGCCAAATTGCCGGCCCAGACGCTCCAGTGCATCCAAGGGTTGTGGGCCGCACAGGCTCAGGGTGACCTGCCCGCCCTGGTAGAAGCGTTGGTGAAACACCCCGAGAGCCCGTTGGAACGCGGGGTCCTGCAGGGCAAGGGTAAACCGGTTGCCGGCATGAAAGCCGCTTAATGGATGCTGCGGCGAAACCGACTGCAGCAAGGCGAACTGCTGTTGTGCCTGCGGGTTACGTGACCAGGCGATGAACTCGGCGTGAATCACCTCACGCTCTTGGCGCTGGCGCTCGATGCCAAGGTCGGGCTCGACCAGCATCTGGCACAGGCGCTCCAGCCCTCCGGCCAGCGCCGCCGGTGGGACTTCGAAGAAGAAGTCGGTGGTGCGCTCACGGGTGCTGGCGTTGACCTGGCCGCCGAGGGACTGGACGTAGCGCATCAGCCCATGCTGCTGCGCGAATGTACGGGTGCCGAGAAAGAACAGGTGTTCAAGGAAGTGGGCCAGCCCAGGCCATTGCGCCGGGGCATCGTGGCTACCCGCGTGCACCCGCAACGCGGCCGCCGCGCGCTTGAGGCGCGGGGCATGGCGCAGGGTCAGCTGCAGGCCGTTGGCGAGGGTGAGGTGGCGCGTAGCGTCAGGCATGAGGGGTTCCGGTCAGCCTTTACTCAGATGCAGCTCCTGGCGCAAATCGGTCAGGTAGGGAAATGCCTTGCGCCCCTCTATCACGCGCTCATGTGCAAGCTCCGCCAGCAACTGGCATTCATCCCGCCCGGCCATGGCCAGCAGGCTGCCATCCGGGCCGATGATGCTGCTCTGCCCGCAATACTGGATTTCATCCTCGGCCCCGCAGTAGTTCGCATACACCAGGTAGCACTGGTTCTCCTGTGCGCGTGCCCGTACCGTCACCTGGCAGATGAAATCGTAGGGCGTCATGTTTGCCGTCGGCACCAGGATCAGTTCCGCGCCCGCCAGCGCCAGGCGCCGGGCGTTCTCCGGGAACTCGATGTCATAGCAGATCAGCATGCCGACTTTCCAGCCATCCAGTTCCACAACCGGGAAGTGATCGGGGCCTGCGCTGAACATCGACCGGTCAAGCTCCCCGAACAGATGCGTCTTGCGGTAGTTGCACAGGCTGCGACCCTGGGCATCGATCAGTTGCACGCTGTTATAGATCGCGCCGTCATCGCCCCGCTCCGGGTAGCCATAGACGATCGCGATGCGATGGGCCTGGGCGATTTCCACCACATCCATGGCCGCTAGGCCATCACTGGCCTCGGCCAGGCGTTCGACCTGGGCCAGGCCGATGTTGTAGCCGGTCAGGAACATCTCCGGGCACACCAGCAGTTGAGCGCCGCGCTCAGCCGCCAGTTGGGCCTGGTGCTGCAGCCGTTGCAGGTTGCCTGGCACGTCCAGTGGGTTGGGTGCGCCTTGGAACAGAGCGATGCGCATGGCGCCTCCTTGTTTCAGTCGGCCAGCGCGATAGGGCCGATTTCATCGAACACATCGCCTGGGCCTGGGTTGTCCGGGTGGGTCTGGCCACCGAAGTGGTTCATGATACCCCACACGGCATTGAGCGAAGTCTGCACCGCGCCTTCTACCCAGGCCGGCGTCCACGACACGTCGTCACCGGCGATGAACATGCCGCGTTGTTCGGCGGGCATGTCCTGCTGCATGAAGTGCGCGTACATGCGCTGGTTGTAGCGGTAATGGCCCGGCAGCGCGCCCTTGAAGGCGCCGAGGAAGTGCGGGTCGGCCTCCCAGGAAATGGTGATCGGGTCGCCGATGATGTGCCCGGCGATATCGGTCTTCGGGTAGATTTTCTTCAAGGCGTCGAGGGCCAGTTGCACGCGCTTTTCGACCGGGTGCGGGAGCATTTTCAGCGCATCGCTCATCCACGCGTAGGACAGGCAGATCACCCCGGGTTTGTCGTCGCCGTTATCGAACAGATAGGTCCCCCGGGTGAGGCGGTCGGTGAGGGTCATGCTCATCAGGTCGCGGCCGGTTTGCGGGTCTTTGTCCTTCCAGAACGGGCGGTCGACCATGACGAAGGTTTTCGACGATTGCATGTAGCGGGTGCGGTCCAGGGCCATCCACATCTTCTGCGAGAACAGCGATTCTTCGCAGTCGATCTGGGTGGTCAGCAGCCAGGTCTGGCAGGTGGCGAGCACGGCGGCGTAATGGCGGGTATCACCCCAGTTGTCGGTGACCGCAAGCCGGCCATCGGCGGCACGGGCGATGCGTTTGACCCCGGTGCGTGGCGCACCCCCGTGTAACGAGCTGAGGCTGGTGCCTTCAGGCCAGTGGGCGCAGCGCTCTGGCGCATGCCGCCAGATACCTTGCGGCACCTGCTCCACGCCGCCCACCACCAGGTGCTGGTGATCGTCGCAGTTGGTCATCACCACGCGAAAGATTTCCAGCATCGAATTGGGGAAGTCCGAGTCCCAGCCACCGGTGCCGAAGCCGACCTGGCCGAACACCTCCCGGTGCTGGAAGCTCAGCTTGGCGAATGAGCGCGAAGTGGCGACGAAGTCGTAGAAGGTGCGGTCGTCCCACAGGGGCACCAGCGTGTTCCACAGTTCTTTGAGGCGCGGTACGTCACGGTCGCGGATCGCCTGCTGGATGTCGGCAAATTGAGCGCCGCTCTCCAGCGCGTCGGCCCAGGCGTTGGCCACTTCATGGAACAGCTCAGGCAGGTCGGCGACTTTCTCGGCGTAGTAGGTCTGGCCTTCCAGGTCGATCACCGTGCTGCCGGAGGCCGGCGTCAGCGGGTTGGGGAAGGGTTTGGTCTCCAGGCCCAGCTTGTCCACATAGTGGTAGAAGGCCGTTGAAGAAACCGGAAAGCGCATGCCGCCGAGCTCGGCGATGATTCCGTCGGTGCCGTTGAAGGCTTGCGAGCGCAACCGGCCACCGAGCTTCGAGGCCTCATAGACCACCGGTTTGAGGCCCAGCTTCATCAGCTCGTAGGCCGCCACCAGGCCGGCGATACCGGCACCCACGATCGCCACTTCTTCGCCATGCCGCTGGGCAGGAATGCTGCCCAGGCCAGCCGGGTGTTCCAGCCAGTCATCGAAGGCGAAGGGGAAGTCCGGGCCGAAGATGGTGATGGGTTTTTTGCCGTCGGCGGGGTGGCGGTTCTTGTTGTTCATGAAGTGACCTTGCCAGAGGGGCTGCGCGGAGGGCGGAGCCTGAGTATAGGAGATGCCTGGGGGTCATTTTAGGGAGCGGGGTGTTCGTAATTAAGGTGCAGAGTGTTGGAGGAATGTAGTGGTTTTAGTCGAAATGTATCCAATTAAAGTCATTATGACGAATCAGGCCAGCGTGGCGGGAGAATCCACGGTTTAGGAGGCATACTCGCCAGTCAGTAAGCCTGATCGCCAGCCACTTCAGAGCGGCTGCCCGCGGTCGACCTTGCTGCTCAAGATGATCGACGTAGTGGTTTTTTCCACCCCGTCGACACTGCCGATCTGGTCGAGCATCTGGTCCAGTTGTTCTGGCGAATCGGTCCGCAGCCAGGCCACATAATCGAATTCGCCACTCACCGCGCACAATTGCTGCACCTGCCCCATGGCACTCAAGCGCCGCACCACTTCCTTGCCGGAGCGGGGCTGCACCTTGATCCCGACATACGCCTGCAAACCACCCCCGATCACGTGCTGGCCAAGGCGCACGCCGTAGCCTGAGATCACCTTGTTCTTCTCCAGCCGCTCCAGGCGCGAGTTGACCGTGGTGCGCGCAATACCGAGCAGGCGGGCGAGGGTGGCAACGCTTTCGCGGGCATTGATCTGCAGCAGGGCGATCAGCTGGCGATCGATTTCATCCAGCGTGATGGGGCGGGCATCCGACATGGCAAGTCTCTACAGTGGGCCCGCTAGCCTAGCCAGCCAGTGGCCGCCAGGGCAAGGCTGCGTCGCTGGCTTTCTTTCGGCATCATGGCAGGCCGTACGCAGTGGAGCCATGCCATGAACCTCGCAAACCTGCTCGAATGCTGGCGACTGGAAGTCTCCAACAAGAAAAAGCCCGGGCGCCGTATCAGCCTGCTGTTCAACGTGCTGCGCCGTGCCCGCAAGGACAACAAGCTGCGCTTTCTCTTCGCCTTCCGCCTGGCCCAGTATCTGGATGCACGAGGCGGCCTGGCCCGGCGGCACGCCAAGCGCATGCAGCAGCGGCTTAATCTGAAGTATGCCGTGGACATCGACATCGGCGCACAGATCGCGCCCGGGCTGCGCATCGCCCACCTGCCTGGCGTGGTGATTACCCGTCACGTGAGCATCGGGCGCAATTTCTTCATTCGGCAGAATTGCTCGATCGGCATCAAGACCCTTGGGCTGCAGGCGTATGCGCTGCGCATTGGCGATAACGTCAGCTTGGGCGCCAACAGCTGCATTGTTGCCGACCGGATCAGCATTGGCGATAACGTGGTGATTGGGGCCATGTCGCTGGTGATGCGCGATATTCCGGCTGACACCACGTTCTACAACCCCCGCCAAGCAGAAATGCGCGGAACCACCCTGTAATCCTTGGTCGTTGATCTTCAGCAAACTTGCCGGCCGGTTGATCTGCGTGGACGGAATGGTGGCCGATTGATATCTTCCGCCGCCCCGCTCACTGCGATTTAACCTCACGTCATGCAAGGATTCGCGCTATGAACAAGATGACAGTCAGCCCCTGGTTGATGGTCTCACCGGATGGGCCGCTGACCTATGCTCGTGGCGGTCAGTTGGTGCATTTGCGCCAAGGTGGACTGGACGGTGCGTGTGGCCCATACAGTGTGGTGATGGCCCTGATTACCCTGGGCGTCATGGGTTATGGCGAAGCCAGGAACATGTATCTCTGGCATGGCAACAGCCGCGAAGGGCGTTTTCGTTCCGAAATACGTAGTTTGGGCGCACTGGTTTCAGAGGGCACCGACCACAAGGACATGCTGAGGCTGGTCGAGTGCTTCAGTGGTGTGGGGGTGGGCGCTGAGTACGTTACCGGCAGTAAAAAAGACATTGTTCAACAGGTCCAGGATTCAATCGACTGCATGTCTGCCCCGATTATCGGGGTGCGCTGGCCTGGTGGCAGTGGCCACTGGATGATGGTGGTCGGTTATCAGGGTTATGAAAACGAGGGTGATTTCCAGATCACTCACTTGTTATGCCTGGACCCCGGCAGCGAAACACCTCGCACAAGTTTGTGGAACGCGGTTATTGAAGTGTTCAACGAAGATGGCAGTTCTGTGGCAAGCGGCCCGCTCCCCTCCATTCATTGGGGGTATGACGGTAAACAGGAAAGCTGCCGTATCGAAGATGCAATCTTGATCTGCAAAGCCTGACCAAGTTGAAATGACAAAGCCGCGCGATGGCGCGGCTTTGTCATTGTTACAGGTTCGTATAAAAGCTGTTGCAGACGCGTTGGTTTATCCTGGCGATAGTCGGACTTATCCTTTAAGCAACGTCAAACCTCGGTATTCAGGTTGCTGACGTTGAATAATTGTTCGTTTTACAAGGTTTCGTGCCAACAGGGCCTTTCTAGCGGCCTGCCTGAATAACTGACCTCTCATCCAACGCTGATGATCTTGGCGATTCTTGCTACTGGCAGGCTGCGCAGCCTGACTTCTCTGGCGGCGTGCTTGCGCCCTGATGGAACAACCATGCATATACCCACAGAGCTTACACAACCATGATGGATGACACGTGTTCCAACGCGGGGAGGCGCTCGTTAAGCAGTGCCGCTCGATTGCTATTTGCGCTACTTGTAATGTGTGTGGCGCTGGGTTTGATTTACGGCGGTTGCAAACTATTGGCACTGGGCGGGTCAAGTTACTACCTGCTGGCGGGGCTTGCCTACGCCGTGCTGGCCGTAGCCGTGTGCTTGCGCAAGCGTATCAGTATTGTACTTTCGATCCTGATATTCCTGGCCACCTGCGCCTGGGCATTTTACGAAGTGGGGCAACTTAGTTACTGGCCACTGCTGCCGCGTCTGGTGGTCCCGGCCATCATCCTGACCCTGAGCCTGTGGGTGGGCGCTGCACTGCCCACTACCTCTTCGCGCACACGCCGAACCGCCAATCGCTCCGGGTTTGCCCTGTTGCTGGCATTGATCGCCACGTTCATCGCCGCCTTCTTCCCACATGGCGGCATCTCGAACCCCATCGCAGCAGGTAGCCTGACAACCCCAGACGCTGCCTCCACAGCCCCGGAAAACTGGGAGTTCTTCGGGCGCAGCGCCTCGGGCACGCGCTTCGCGCCCTACACGCAAATCACCCCGGAAAACGTCAAGGACCTGCAAGTTGCCTGGACCTACCGGACCGGCCGCAGAACCAGCGGCCCAGGTGCGGGTGTCGACGAGAACACGCCATTGCAGATCGGCAACGTCCTGTACTCGTGCACGCCGGAAAACCTGATCACCGCGCTTGATGGCGATACCGGCAAACCTCTCTGGAAGTTCGACCCTCACGCCAAAAGCGAAGAGCACGTGACCTGCCGTGGCGTGGGCTATTACGACATCGACCGGGACGACAGCCTGAGCGCCGAGGTAAAAGCCTCTCACGCCAGCGAGCAGCAATGCCGCCAGCGCATCCTGGTATCGTCGGTCGATGCCCGGCTGTTTGCCCTGGATGCACACACCGGCACCCTTTGCCCCAACTTCGGCGAGGACGGTTACGTTGACCTCAAGAAGGGCATGGGGCCAACGGAAAACAGCAAGCGCTACCACCCGACGTCTCTGCCTGTGGTCATGGGCCACCTCACGGTGGTGGGTGGCTGGGTACGTGACATCGTGGCCGGCGAGCCTTCTGGTGCCGTGCGTGCATTCGATGTGCTGAGCGGTTCGTTGGTATGGGCCTGGGATGTCGGTGCGCCTGAGGGCACCGACACTGCGGCGGCTGACCATCAGTTCGCGCTTGAAACACCTAACGTATGGACCATTCCCACCTACGACAAAGAACTGAATCTGGTCTACCTGCCTACCGGCAATGGCCCACCTGACTATTGGGGTGGCGACCGTAACCAGGTGAAAGAAAAGTTCGGCACAGCCATTGTCGCGGTCGATGCATCGACGGGTAAGGCCAAGTGGGTTTTCCAGACTGTCCATCATGATGTCTGGGACTACGACCTGCCTTCGCAACCCGTGCTGTACGAGATGAAAAACGCCCAAGGCACCAAGACCCCGGTGCTGATCCAGACCACCAAGACCGGCCATATCTTCGTGCTGGATCGCCGCACTGGCCAGCCGGTCACTGAAGTTCAGGAGCGCCCTGTTCCCACTTCACCGGCCGCAGAAGGCGAACACCTGTCACCGACCCAGCCGTACTCGGCGGGTATGCCCGTCATTGGCGCGGACCCGCTGACCGAGCAATCGATGTGGGGTGTGTCCACTTTCGACCAGCTCTACTGCCGGATCATGTTCAAGGACTCGGTGTATGTCGGCCCGTTCACACCGCCCTCTGAAAAGCCGTACATCGAATGGCCAGGGCTGTTGGGTGGCATGAACTGGGGTGGCATTTCTATTGATGAAAACACCGGCATGATGTTCGTCAACGACATGCGCATGCCACTGCGCATGTCGTTGGTAACCCAGGAAAACACCCGCAAGTACAAAGTGTCGACCGATGAGGTGCCTGGCTTCATGGGCACTATTCGGCCGCAGGTCGCGGGCATCTATGGCGGTGTGAAGATCGACATCCTCCAGTCGCCGCTGGGCGTACCGTGCAATACGCCACCGTTTGGCAGCATGAGCGCGATTGACCTCAACACCCAGAAACTGGTGTGGCAGGTGCCACTGGGCACGGTTCAGGATACCGGCCCACTGGGCATCAAGACGCACCTGCAGATCCCTTTGGGTATGCCGACACTCGGCGGCCCTACTTCGACGGCATCCGGCCTGGTGTTCTTCGCGGGCACCCAGGACTACTACCTGCGTGGGCTCGACTCGGCAACCGGCAAAGAAGTGTGGAAGGCCCGCTTGCCAGTAGGTGCCGTAGCAGCGCCGCTGATCTACAAGTCCCCCACGACCGGCAAGCAGTATGTGGTGATTTCCGCTGGCGGCATGAGCCACTCGCCAGATGTGGGCGATTACATCATCGCTTACGCATTGCCTGACGGCAGCAAGCCGTAACGGCTCTGGTGCACTACGAAAAATCCCCGCTCGCGGGGATTTTTTTTCCCGCCAGTCAGCCCATCACGCAAAAGCCAGAACTGTTCAACGACTTCTCAAGCAAGGAACCCGCGCAAAATGTCATTACCCCTCCGCGCCGTGCTGGCCGGCAGCCTGTGCAGCGGTTTATCGCTTTGCCTTCTGCCACTGCCCTGCGCATTGGCCGATACTGCCCACCTGATGACCCAACCTACACTCACCGGTAACTGGGGCGGGCAGCGTCAGAGGCTGGAAGACCAGGGTATCAAGCTGACGGGCGACTACACCTCGGAAACCATTTCCAACCTGCATGGCGGTATCAAACGCGGTACTCGCTATGCACAACAGATACGTTTGGGCGCTCAGTTTGATTTGAGCAAACTGCTCGACACCCCAGATGCCGGGCGCGTGCAAGTACTGCTCAACGATCGTCGCGGCCACAGCGCCACCGAAGACCTGATTGGCAACCGCATGTCCGCGCAAGAGGTCTACGGGGGCGAATATACGCGGCTGACCGAGTTGAGTTACCAGCGCACGCTGTTCTCGCCCGACCTGTCCACCAAGCTCGGTTACATGGTCATGGGCACCGATTTCGGCGGCATGCCGATCCTGGCCAACTTTGTCAGTGCAGGCTTTTGTGCGCATCCGCTGACCATGTCCAGCGGCAGTGGCTGGGGCAACTACCCGACCGCACATTGGGGGGGCGAGTTGCGCTATGACGTCAACCCGTCGCTGACGCTGCAAACGGCACTGTTCCAGGTCAACCCGGGGTACAACGCGCGCGTCTCCAAAGCGTTCGCTATGCCCAGCAACGGCACGACGGGCGCTATCTTGCCGCTGGAGGCGATCATCAATAACCGTGCATTTCTCAATGGCCAATACAAAGTTGGCTGGTACTACGACACGTCCGATTACGCCAAGATTGGCGGCACCGGCAAAAGCAGCAGCCGTACTGGCGCTTACCTGCTGGTGGATCAGGCGATCTGGCGCGACGAGCAAGACCCGGCCAGTGTGCTGAGGTTGTTCGGGCAAGCAGCCACCAGCAACGCCGCGACCTCGCCAATGCGCCGCTGGTACTCGCTGGGCCTGGTTAAACAAAAGCCGTTTGCCAGCCGCCCGCAAGACTCCATTTCCTTTGGCTATGGCCGCGCCGTTATCAACCCGCGCACGCGGGGTGTGCAGGAAGCTGCTGCGGCCTACCCAGAAGACGCTGCCGTCATTACCGGGCTCGATAGCGGGGAGCAAGTACTGGAACTCAACTACGGTGCGCAAGTAACACCGTGGCTACTGCTGCGCCCGGACGTGCAGTACTACATCGAACCTGGGGCTTTCTTTGGCAAGCAAAGAGGCAATGCGCTAGCGGCTGGGTTGCAGGTGAAGATGACGTTTTAACCGTCAACCTTCGGACCCAACCTAGGACTGATACGGGTGCGAAAAACCCGAAAAGCAGAAAGCCGCGCAGTGCGCGGCTTTGAGTTTGGTGGGCCCACACGGACTCGAACCGTGGACCAAAGGATTATGAGTCCTCTGCTCTAACCAACTGAGCTATAGGCCCTCAGAGGTGGCCGGATTATAACGAGGGTTTTGAAAGGGTGCCATCCGAAAGATCGGTTAGTGCTATACGAAGAAACGCCGCAGCGAATTCCTCCGCCGGCAGGGGCAGGCTGACGATGTAGCCTTGGATCTGCTCGCAGCCTTCGGCGGCCAGGAAGCGCTGTTGGGCCTGGTTCTCCACGCCTTCGGCAATGATGGTGAACTGCATGCTGCGGCCCAGGGCAATGATTGCGCGGGCGATGGCGGCGTCGTGGGGGTCCTCGGGCAGGCCGCGGATGAACGACTTGTCGATCTTGAGGATGTCCAGCGGCAGGCGTTTGAGGTAGCTGAGCGACGAATAGCCGGTGCCGAAATCGTCGATGGCCAATTGCACGCCCAGTTTTTTCAACTGGTGCAGCACGGCCAGGGCTTCCTCGGCCTGGCTCATGATGAAGTTCTCGGTGATCTCCAACTGCAGGTCACCCGCCTTCAGTTGATAGGTCTTGAGCAACTGTTCGATGCGCCGCGCCAGGTGCGGGTGACGCAGTTGGGCGCCGGCCAGGTTGATCGACAGGGGGCCGAAGTCTTCGTAGTGCATCTTCCAGAGGTGCATCTGCCGGCAAGCCTGCTCCAGCACCCAGTCGCCCAACTGAAGAATGGTGCCGTTCTCTTCTGCCAGGTGAATGAAATGCTCTGGCGGCACCTCGCCAAAGGTCGGGTGGCTCCAGCGGATCAGCGCTTCGGCACCGACCAGGCTCTGGGTCTTGAGGCTGAGCTTGGGCTGGAAGCACAGGCTCATCTCGTTGCGCTCGACGGCGCGGCGCAACTCATGTTCGAGGGCGATGCGTTCGCTGGCCTGGGCGGTGAGGTCGCGGGTGTAGGCTTCTACACGGTTGCGGCCTTTGGCCTTGGAGCGGTACATGGCAGCGTCGGCATTGCGAATCAGCGTCGAGACGTCGCTGCCGTCCTGGGGGTACAGGCTGATGCCGATGCTGGCGCTGGTGAAGAACTCGTGCTCGCCGGCCTGGAACGGCGCGCTGAAGCAGGCCAGCAACTTGCCGGCGATGCTGTTGGCGTCGCTGGGCCTGTGCAGGCCGGGCAGAAGGATGATGAACTCGTCACCGCCCAGGCGGGCCACGGTGTCGACGTCACGCACCTGCTCTTTCAGGCGCTGGGCGATACCCTTGAGCAACAGGTCGCCGACCGGGTGGCCAAGGCTGTCGTTGATGTGCTTGAAGCGGTCGAGGTCGAGGAACAGGACCGCGCCCTGGCGGTTGGAGACCTGGGCGCAGGTGAGCACCGCCTGCAGGCGATTCTCGAACAACGCGCGGTTGGGCAGGCCGGTCAGTGGGTCGTGGTGGGCCTGGTAGTCGAGCTTGGCCTGGGCGTGCTTGAGGCTGGAGATGTCGGCGAACACGGCGACGAAGTGGGTGATTTCATGCTCGCTGTTGCGCACCGCGCTGATGGTCAGCCAGCCAGGGTAGAACTCGCCATTCTTGCGCTTGTTGTAGATCTCGCCCTGCCAATGGCCTTCGGCGGTCAGTTGGTGCCACATGGCGGCATAGAAGGCGCTGTCGTGCTGGCCGGAGGCAAGCAGGCGCGGGGTCTGGCCGAGCGCTTCGATCTCGCTGTAGCCCGTGATTTCGCTGAAGGCGCGGTTGACCGCGCTGATGCGCTGGTCGATATCGGTGATCAGCACGCCCTCGGCGGTGTTCTCGAACACGGTAGCGGCCAGTTGCAGTTTTTCCTGCATCAGGTGGCGCTCGGTGATATCGCGGGCGATGGTCAGCATGCAGTCGACACCGCCGATCGGCAGGGGCCGGGCAGACAGCTCGCACAGGCGGATCTGCCCATCGCTGCGGCGGATGTGGCAGCTGAAATCACGCACGAAGCCATCACGCTTGAGTTGGTCGACCAGGCGCTTGCGTTCGTTCAGGTCAACCCAGATGCCGAGGTCGAGGGAGGTCTGGTCGATGCTCGGGTTCAGGTCATAGCCGGTGAGGCGGCAGAAGCCCTCGTTCACTTCAATCAGCAGCCCATCACTCTGGCGTGACAGCAGCAGGCCATCGGGCGAGGCGTGGAACGCCTTGGCGAACTTCTCTTCCGAGGTTTGCAGTTGCTCCTGGGTTTCCTTGAGCTGGCTGATGTCGCGCACGGCCACCACCAGCGCCGGTGTGCCATCGAGTTCGAAGGTTTCTGCCGAGGTCAGGCCCGTGAACAGCTGGCCGTTGCTGCGCCGGAAGCTCATTTCGAGGTTGCGGATGCCGCCTTGGTGCAGGCGTTCGAGCAAACGTGGGCCGCTGCCTTCTACGGCCCACAGGTCCAGCTCGGTGGCGGTGCGGCCGATGACTTGGCCCGGGGTCAGGCCGATCTGCTCCTCGAAGGCCTCGTTGACCTCCAGCAGGCAGCCGTCGCTGTGGCGGGCGATCAGCAGGATGTCCGGGCACTGCTGGAACACCGAAGCGAATTTCTGCTCCGACAGGCGCAGGGCATCCTCGGTGCGTTTGGTCTCGCTGATGTCGATCATCAGCCCGCGCATCACCGGCCGATGCCCATGCTCGATCAGGCTGACGATGTTGCGCACCCAGAGCGGTTGGCCATCGGCGCGGATCACCCGGTAGTCGAGGCTGTGATCACGCCTGGCGGCGGTCTCGCTGTCGCAGTAGGCCTGGGCCCAGAGCGCGTCCTCGGGGTGCAGGATGCTCCGCCAGAAGCCCGGTTTGAGCCAATCATGCAGCGGGTAGCCGAGCAGGTCCTCGGCGTGGGGCGAGACATAGCTGTAGGTAAAGTCGTTGGCGTCCGCCTCCCAGGCGATTGCCGACAGGCTTTCGACCAGGCCGCGGTAGTGATACTCGCTGCTGCGCAGTTCTTGTTCCAGGGCGATGCGACGGGAAATTTCCGAGCTGAGCCGACGGTTGATACGAATGACTACTGCGAGAATCGCCACCAGTAGCAGCACTGCAGGCAAGCCATAGATGAGCATGTCGGACCAGAACATGCGCTGGTCCACCACGTTGCCGACCCAGCGCTGCTGAATATGGCTGACTTCGGCGCTGGTCATGTCGGCCATGACCTTATCGAGAATGCCCACCAGCACTTTGTTATCCCGCGGTGCGGCCATGGCCAGCTGGTAGCGGTAGGGCGTTTCGCCGCTGACGTAGAGGCCGTCGAGCTTGAGCTGGCGCAAGCTCCAGATGCTCGAGGCGAGGTCGCCGACCACGGCATCGACCTCGTCTGTGGCCAGGGCTTGCAGCGTTGAACTGACATTGGGCATGGCCACCAGGTTGAGGTCCGGGTGGTGGGTGCGCAGTAGTTCGTGTGGGGCGTAATCCTCGACCACGGCGATTTTCAGGCCGTACAGGTCTTTCAATGAACGGGGTTGTGCACCGCCTTTGTGGGCAAGGATGACAATGGGGAAGTCGAGGTAGGGGCGGGTGAAGGCCAGATAACCCTGACGCTCTGGGGTCGACATGATGCCGGGGAGCAGGTCGAGCTTGCCATCGCGCGCTTGCGCCAACACCTCGGTCCAGCTCTTTGGCTCGACCGGTTTTAGCGTCACACCCAGGCGTTCCTGGATCATGGCGATGTAGTCGGCGGCCAATCCCTGGTACCGGCCCTCCTGGTCGCGAAACTCGAACGGTGGCCAAGAGGCGTCTACGCCCAGGCTCAACTGCGGGTGGGCAGCCAGCCAGGCTTTTTCCTCGTCTGTCAGGGTCAGGGCGCCGGCCGTTGTGGTCCACAGAATCAGGAGCAGCAACAGGATGGCCGGCATCAGGGGCATAGCGGCCTCGCGATCAGAGTGTCTGACGACGAGTGTAGACCGGCATTCAGGGGGATGTGGGGCGGAAGTCGGGCATTGTGTTGCAGCCGGGGCCGTAAAAGAAAAACCCCGGCCTGGGCCGGGGTTTGTTATCACTCGTCGAGGAAGGAGCGCAGATGCTCGCTGCGAGTTGGGTGGCGCAATTTGCGCAACGCCTTCGCCTCGATCTGACGGATCCGTTCACGGGTCACGTCGAACTGCTTGCCCACCTCTTCGAGGGTGTGGTCGGTGTTCATGTCGATGCCGAAGCGCATACGCAGCACTTTGGCTTCGCGGGCGGTCAGGCCCGAGAGCACGTCGCGGGTGGCTTCCTTGAGGCTTTCGACCGTGGCTACATCGATCGGGGACTGCATGGTTGAGTCCTCGATGAAGTCGCCCAGATGCGAGTCTTCGTCGTCACCGATCGGGGTTTCCATGGAGATCGGCTCTTTGGCGATCTTCAGTACCTTGCGGATCTTGTCCTCAGGCATTTCCATGCGCTCGCCCAGCTCTTCCGGGGTCGGTTCACGACCCATTTCCTGCAACATCTGCCGGGAAATACGGTTGAGCTTGTTGATCGTCTCGATCATGTGCACCGGAATACGGATGGTGCGCGCCTGGTCGGCGATCGAGCGGGTGATCGCCTGGCGAATCCACCAGGTGGCATATGTCGAGAACTTGTAGCCGCGACGGTATTCGAACTTGTCCACCGCTTTCATCAAGCCGATGTTGCCTTCCTGGATCAGATCGAGGAACTGCAGGCCACGGTTGGTGTACTTCTTGGCGATGGAGATCACCAGACGCAGGTTCGCCTCGACCATTTCTTTCTTGGCGCGGCGGGCCTTGGCTTCACCGATCGACATGCGACGGTTGATTTCCTTGATCTCGGCGACGGTCAGGCCAGTCTCGGTCTCAAGGTCGATCAGCTTCTGTTGGCAAGCGACGATGGCAGCGTCTTTTTCACCCAGGGCGGCAGCCCACTTGGTGCTACGCTTGGCCAGGTCACCGCTCCAGGTCTGGTCGGTTTCGTTGCTTGGGAACATGCGCAGGAAGTCGGCACGCGGCATGCGGGCGTCACGGACGCACAGTTGCATGATGGCGCGTTCTTGCTGACGCAGGCGGCTCAGTGCATCACGCACGCGCTCGACCAGTACCTCGAACTGCTTGGGTACCAGCTTGATCGGCATGAACAGGTCAGCCAGGGCCTGAAGGGCCGCGATGCTTTCCTTGGCGCTGCGACCGCTCTTCTTCAGCACCTTGTTGGTGACTTGAAGCTGATCGGCAACGGCACCGAAACGCTGAGCTGCTACGACGGGGTCCGGGCCACTTTCGGCCTCTTCCTCGTCATCGCTCTCTTCGCTTTCTTCTTCGTCGTCTGTTTCTTCCTTGGTAGCCGCGGCCTTGGCGCCTGGAACAGGCACTTCTTCGGTCGGGGCAGCGATGTTGTCATCAGGGTCGATGTAACCGCTGAGCACATCGGACAGACGGCCACCTTCGGTGGTGACACGATCGTATTCGCTGAGAATGTAGTCGACAGTACCCGGGAAGTGAGCGATGGCGCCCATGACTTCACGGATGCCTTCCTCGATACGCTTGGCGATTTCGATCTCGCCTTCGCGGGTCAGCAGCTCGACAGTACCCATTTCACGCATGTACATGCGCACCGGGTCGGTCGTGCGGCCGATATCGGTTTCAACTGCCGCCAACGCAGCAGCGGCTTCTTCGGCCGCGGCTTCGTCGGTGTCGGCTTCCGCCAACAGAAGGGCATCCGCATCCGGAGCACTCTCGAATACGTTGATCCCCATGTCGTTGATCATGCGGATGATGTCTTCCACCTGTTCAGGATCTGAAATATCCTCAGGCAGGTGGTCGTTGACCTCCGCGTAAGTCAGGTAGCCCTGCTCACGACCGCGGGTGATCAACTCTTTGATACGAGACTGCTGTTGCGCTTTTCCGGACATAACACCCTATCCACTGAAGGTCTTGGCGGGCAAAAAACAAGCCGAGGATTATACCCGAGCATGGGCCTCACGCGCCAGATGAGGTCGGCGTTTGTGCGGGAACATTCCTGCTAAGCAGGGCGAGAAGCTGAGATTTTTCCTCACTGCTCAACTCGCTTTGACGTGCTTTCCTGAGCAGATGTTCCAGGCTGCGCTCGCGTTGGCGGGCGGACAAGCTAGTTATAGTGTCGAAAAACTGTTGTTCAAGGTTGTCGGCCACGATCAGCCATTCCTTCTCAGCCAATGCCCGCAGTAAACGGCCCTGTTCGGTGCCGTGCCAGCGTGCAATCAGCTGCATTGAGCTTAGCCCAGGATTCTTCTGCGCGGCTTCGATCAATGCCACCAGCAACTGGCTGTAGAGGTGCTCTTCGTCGGCGAAGTGGCTGGCATCTTCCACCTTTCCGGCCAGCAGCGGGTGGTGCAGCAGGGTGCGCAGGGCGGCCAGCGTAGGCGGCTCCACGGGGGCTGGCGTGCGCGGTGGCGCCTCATCGCGTTGCTGCCAGGGCTTGCCGCCTTTGCGGTTTTTGTCCCAGGGCTTGTCGCTCCACGGTTTCTTGCCGCCACCCTTGTTCGGCTTCCATTGCTGCTCTTGCTGCGCCGGGGCGTAGTCGTGCTGCGGCATGTCGCCGAAGTCCGGGGTGTAGCTGGCCATGGCGTCGTAGTCATAGCCCGGGTCGTAGTCCGGTACGCTGCTGTTGGCAGCCGGCTGTTGGGCCAGTTGCTCTACTTGCTGCGGGTCGAGGCCGGTAATTTCTTTCAGGCGGTTACGCATCAGCTGGCGCAGGTTGGCGCCCGGGATTTTTTCGACCAGCGGTGCAGCCAGGGTGGCCAGATGCGCTTTGCCTTCCAGCGAGCGCGGGTCGGCCTCAATGCTCAATTGCTCGAAAAAGTAATCCGCCAGTGGCTGGGCGTGCTGGTTGATGCGTGCCATGAAGGCGTCGGTGCCTTCGGCGCGCACCAGGCTGTCCGGGTCTTCGCCTTCGGGCAGGAACAAAAAGCGTGCGCGGCGGCCGTCCTGCAGCGCCGACAGGGTCGACTCCAGTGCGCGCCAGGCGGCTTTGCGCCCGGCTTGGTCGCCGTCAAAACAGAACAATACGCTGGGCACCACACGGAACAGGCGCTTGAGGTGTTCTTCGCTGGTGGCGGTGCCGAGGGTGGCGACGGCATTGCGCAGGCCTTGCTGGGCCAGTGCGATAACGTCCATGTAGCCCTCGACGACAATGATTTCATCGAGGTTGCGGTTGTGCTTGCGTGCCTCGTAAAGCCCGTAGAGCTCTTGGCCCTTGTGGAAAACCGGGGTTTCCGGGGAGTTGAGGTACTTGGGCTTGTCGTCCCCCAGCACGCGGCCACCGAAGGCGATCACCCGGCCACGGCTGTCGCGGATCGGGAACATCACACGGTCGCGGAAGCGGTCATAGCGCTTGCCGCTCTCGGCGTTCTCGATCAGCAGGCCGGCGTCGATCATCACCTTTTGCTGCAGGCTGTCGGCGCCCAGGTGCTTGAGCAGGTTGTCCCAGCCTGGCGGGGCAAAGCCCAGGCCGAAGTCGCGGGCAATCTCACCGGACAGGCCGCGCCCCTTGAGGTAATCCACCGCCGCCTTGCGGGTCGGGTGGCTGCGCAGGGCCTGGCGATAGAATTCGGTGGCAGCATCCAGTAGCGGGTACAGCGGCGAATCTGTCGGCTGGCGTGGCTTCTGCGCGCGCCGGCCTTCCTCGCGTGGCACTTCCATGCCGGCGGCACGGGCCAGCTCCTCGACTGCCTGGGGGAAGTCCAGGTTGTCGTGGTCCATGACGAAGCCAAGGGCGTTGCCGCCGGCGCCGCAGCCGAAGCAGTAGTAGAACTGCTTGTCGGGGCTGACCGTGAAGGAAGGGGTTTTTTCCTTGTGGAACGGGCAGCAGGCGGAGTAGTTCTTGCCGGTTTTTTTCAGCTGGACGCGCGAACTCACCACGTCGACAATGTCGAGGCGGTTGATAAGGTCGTCAATGAAACTCTGGGGAATCAGCCCGGCCATGGCAGTCTCGTCATCTGGCAACTGGCAAGTCTAATCGCTCACGCGCCGGTTGGGGCGAATGCTGCAAGGGGAAGTGCGAGGGAGGTATGTGCTCGTCGCCAGCCAATGAAGGCTCGTCAGACAGGACGTGCACGCCTGGTCAAGGACCAGCTCTGACGTTTCAGGCAGGTTGCCCTGCTGCAGTTCGCATGACGCGAGTGCGTAGGGGCCTTGAGCTAGCTGCCCAAGTTTGAAGCAATTGTGTAGCAACCGCTGCCATCGGCCCGGCGGTGAGCCGGGCAGGGCAGAAGCTTTGCGTAGAACGTCTGTATTAGTACAGACGAACGGCGCGGCGCTGTTCGCGCTGAACTTTCTTGGCGTGACGCTTAACAGCGGCAGCTGCTTTACGCTTACGCTCTGCGGTCGGCTTCTCGTAAAACTCGCGGCTACGAACTTCAGCCAGTACACCGGCTTTTTCGCAGGAGCGCTTGAAACGACGCAGAGCTACGTCGAAGGGTTCGTTCTCTTTAACTTTGACGGCTGGCATCCAGGGCTACCTTAATTCATTACCGGGGTAGACGTGCTCCTGGCAAAACAAAGGTGTGCTGGAGAACGTCGGTTTTCAAGGGTTGCGGATGTTAACCCTTAGCTGGCCGGAATGCAAAGCCTCTGATCGAAAACCGCTGGTCGGCACCCGACACGGCGACTATCATGCGCGGCTTCGAATTCAGCCCCCACAAGGGACGAACCCATGCTAGTACTGGGATTGGAAACATCCTGCGACGAAACTGGCGTCGCATTATATGACAGCGAACGCGGCTTGTTGGCCGACGCGCTGTTCAGCCAGATCGACCTGCACCGCGTGTTCGGCGGTGTGGTCCCCGAGCTTGCCTCACGCGATCACGTCAAGCGCATGCTGCCGCTGATCCGCCAGGTGCTGGACGAGGCTGGCTGCGTGGCCACCGAGATCGACGCCATCGCCTACACCGCGGGTCCTGGGCTGGTCGGCGCGTTGCTGGTCGGGGCTTCCTGCGCCCAGGCGCTGGCGTTTGCCTGGGACATTCCGGCCATTGGTGTGCACCACATGGAAGGCCATCTTCTGGCGCCCATGCTGGAAGAAACCCCACCCGAATTCCCGTTCGTCGCTTTGTTGGTGTCGGGCGGCCATACCCAGCTGGTACGGGTCGATGGCATCGGCCATTACCAACTGTTGGGCGAGAGCCTGGATGACGCGGCCGGTGAGGCCTTCGACAAAACCGCCAAGCTGATCGGCCTGAACTACCCAGGCGGCCCTGAAATCGCCCGGCTGGCCGAGCAGGGCGTACCGGGGCGCTTTGTCTTCCCGCGGCCGATGACTGATCGCCCAGGCCTGGAATTCAGTTTCAGCGGCCTCAAGACGTTCGCCCTGAACACCTGGCAGCAATGCCGCGATGCTGGCGACGACGGTGAGCAAACCCGTTGCGACGTGTCCCTGGCATTCCAGCAGGCGGTGGTGGAGACTTTGACCATCAAGTGCAAGCGGGCCCTGAAGCAGACTGGCCTGAAGCGGCTGGTGATCGCCGGTGGCGTCAGCGCCAACAAGGCTTTGCGCGCGTCCCTCGAGGACATGCTGGGCAGCATGAAGGGCAACGTGTACTACGCGCGCCCGCAGTTCTGCACCGACAACGGCGCCATGATCGCCTATGCCGGCTGCCAGCGCCTGTTGGCGGGGCAGCAGCAGGACCTGGCGATCAGTGTGCAGGCGCGTTGGCCGATGGAGCAGTTACCGCCGGTCTGAAAGGTGTCAGAAGTGGCGTTCGCGCCCGGCGAACAGGTCGCGCAGGTTGTTGCGATGACGCCAGACGATCATCACCGTGAGTACGCTGATCGGTAGCAAGGCCTCTGGCTCGCGCCAGGCGAGCAGGGGCAGGGTCAGCGGCGTGGCGATCAGCGCCGCCAGCGAGCTGGTGCGGGTGAGGTAGAAGGTCAGTAGCCAGGCGGCGATGGCCAGCAGTGCGGCTGGGAAGTACAGGGCCATGAGCAGGCCGGCGGCAGTCGCCACGCCCTTGCCGCCCTGGAAGCGAAAGTACAGCGGGAACAGGTGGCCCAGCACCGCGCATACGCCAACCCAGGCCTGTGCGTGCAGGTCGAGCCCGGCAAGGCGGGCGAGCAATACTGGCAACAAGCCCTTGCACAGGTCGCCAAGCAGGGTCAGGATCGCCAGCTTGCGGCCTGCCAGGCGTAGCATGTTGGTGGCCCCGGCATTGCCCGAACCGCTGGAACGGGGGTCCGGGCTACCGAACAGGCGGCTGAGGACGATGGCGAAGGACAGCGAGCCGAGCAGGTAGGCGAGCAGCGCCAATAACCAAAACATGCTAACTATTCCGGGCGAGGACGCCCTGATTCTAACGGCGCCAGTCGCCCTTGTCGTGCTGTGGAGAGAAGTGCTTGGACAGAGTGTTCATCGAAGGCCTGGAAGTCGATACCGTCATCGGTGCCTATGACTGGGAGCGGGATATTCGCCAGTGCTTGCGCCTGGACCTGAGTTTCGCCTGGGATAACCGCCCGGCAGCGGCCGGCGACGATCTCAGCCTGGCGCTGGACTACGCCAGTGTTTCGGCGCGTATCCAGGCATTTTCCGAGCAGGCGCGCTTCGAACTGGTGGAAACCTTCGCCGAGCGCCTGGTCGCGGTGCTGATGGAGGAATTCCAGATCCCGTGGGTGCGGCTGAAACTGACCAAGCCAGGCGCGGTCCCCGCTGCCCGTGGCGGTGTTGGCGTGGAGATCGAGCGCGGATGTCTCTGAACACGGTTTATCTGGGCCTGGGCAGCAACATCGACCGCGAGGCGCACCTGTGCGCGGGTCTCGATGCCTTGGCGGGCATCCTCACCGACATGCGTTGTTCGCCGGCGTTCGAGAGCCAGGCGGTGGGTATCAAGAGTGGCCCGTTCATCAACTTCGTGGTGACCGGCAAGACCGATCTGCCACTGATGGAGCTGGACCGCCGGCTCAAGTTCATCGAAGCCGACAACGGCCGCTACGCGCCCGAGCGCAAAGGGCTGCCGCTGGATATCGACGTGTTGATGTATGACGACCTGCACGGCACGTTCGATGGGTTGGTGCTGCCGCGGGCCGAGATTCTGAAAAACGCGTTCGTGTTGTGGCCATTGTCGCTCTTGGCGCCCGAGCTGGTGCACCCTGGGGTGGGCAAGCCCATGGCGCAGGTGTGGCAGGAGGCGCGGATTGATCAGGTGCTGGCCCCGGTCGCCTTCGAGTGGCGAGGGTTGCAGCTGACGCCGGCCTGAGCCTTGCCCTTTCGGTGCCTTGCCGGGCCTCTTCGCGGTGCCCGGCAATCGTGAAATCAGCCTTCTGCAGCGCTTTTGTAGGCCGTCAGCGCCTTTAATCGCTCACCTTTAAGCGACTCGCCCAACGCCTGCCCGGTCAGCCCAGCCTGCACCAGCGGCTTCACATCCACAGCCCTTGCCGCCGCTGCGGCCCCTCGCAGGTAGTCAGCCTGTGGATAAGCCAGGTTGCCCTGGCGCGCGCGCGCATCCATCTCGCAGGCGCTGATGAAGTCGTCGAAGCGCTGTGGCCGCCGATACACATCGAACTTCTGCAACAGCTCCAGCAATGCCGTGGGCGGCAACTCAAGGGCCTGGTTGCATTGAGACAGGCACTCACCCACCAGTATGGCCAGCTCCTGGCAGTCTCGCGGCGCCTTGAAGCGCTGGCTGACCGCCTTGATCGTTGCTGGCTGCAGCTCGCGCAGCAGGCAAGCCCAGCGCACATGCAGTGGTTGATCATGCTGCGCGGCCTGCTCCAGGCCCGCCAAGGCGTGGGGGCTATCCTCAAGCTCTGGCAACAGTGCCTGCAAGGCATCGCAAGCGCGCAAGACCTCGAAGAACACCTGGGGTTGCGGCTCCATCAGCGCGCGCTCGATCTCTTTCCAGCTGCGTTCGGCGGTGAGCGCCTGCAGTTCGCCAGAGGCACTGATCTGACGCATCAGCGCCAGGGTTTCGTCAGCCACCTTGAAGCCCAGTGGCGCGTAGCGTGCGGCAAAGCGGGCAACCCTGAGTACCCGCAGGGGGTCTTCGGCGAACGCGGGGGATACGTGGCGTAAAAGGCGCCTTTCGAGGTCCTCTTTGCCGTGATAGGGGTCGTAAAGCGTGCCGTCGTCGTCCTCCGCCATCGCATTGATGGTCAGGTCGCGGCGGATCAGGTCTTCTTCGAGGGTGACGTCGGGGCTGGCATGGAAGGTAAACCCGCCATAGCCACGGCCACTTTTGCGCTCGGTGCGCGCCAGGGCGTATTCCTCACCGCTTCGGGGGTGGATGAACACCGGGAAATCAGCGCCTACCGGGCGGTAGCCCAGGGCCTGCATCTGTTCGACGGTGGCGCCAACCACCAGCCAGTCGATGTCGCTGACGGGGCGCCCGAGCAAGCGGTCGCGCACGGCGCCGCCAACTTTGTAGATGTGCATGTACAGCCTCCATAACTGCCCACAGGATAACCTGTTGGCAGTTATGCGGGGGCGTCGCTGCTAGAGGTGGTGGATGACGGCCAGGTCCATGCGGCCATAGTCGGCGCTTTCGCCATGCTCACCGCGCGGAGGCATGTGATGGGTCTTCATGACCTGGTCGCCTTGTACGGTCTCCAGGTGAATGTCGAAGCCCCACAGGCGGTGCAGGTGCTTGAGCACTTCCTCGGTCGAGTCGCCCAGCGGTTTGCGGTTGTGTTGTTGGTGGCGCAGGGTCAGCGAGCGGTCGCCGCGGCGGTCGATGCTCCAGATCTGTACGTTGGGTTCACGGTTGCCCAGGTTGTATTGGGCCGCCAGTTGTTCGCGGATGAACCGGTACCCTGCCTCGTCATGGATAGCGGGTACCAGCAGGTCATCACGCTGGTCGTCGTCAAGAATGCTGAACAGCTTGAGGTCGCGGATCACCTTGGGCGACAGGTACTGCAGGATGAAGCTCTCGTCCTTGAAGCTGCTCATGGCGAACTTGATGGTCGAGAGCCAGTCGCTGCCGGCAATGTCGGGGAACCAGTGGCGATCTTCTTCGGTTGGGTTTTCGCAGATGCGGCGGATGTCGGTGTACATCGCAAAGCCGAGTGCATAGGGGTTGATGCCGTTGTAGTACGGGCTGTCGAAACCTGGCTGGAACACCACGCTGGTGTGCGACTGCAGGAACTCCATGATGAAACCGTCGGTGACCAGGCCCTCGTCGTACAGGTCGTTCATCAGCGTGTAGTGCCAGAAGGTGGCCCACCCTTCGTTCATCACCTGGGTCTGGCGCTGCGGATAGAAGTACTGCGCTATCTTGCGCACGATGCGCACCACTTCGCGCTGCCAGGGTTCGAGCAGGGGGGCGTGCTTTTCGATGAAGTACAGGATGTTTTCCTGAGGTTCGGCGGGGAAGCGCGCATCATCACGCTCACCACCCTTCTCCGCGCCCTTGGGGATGGTGCGCCACAGGTCGTTGATCTGCCGTTGCAGGTGCTCTTCACGCTCCTTCTGCCGGCGCCGCTCCTCCTCGGCAGAAATGGGGTAGGGGCGCTTGTAGCGGTCGACACCGTAATTCATCAGCGCGTGGCAGGAGTCGATGAGGTCTTCGACGGCATCGATGCCGTGGCGCTCTTCACACTGGGCGATGTACTGCTTGGCAAACACCAGGTAGTCGATGATCGAACTGGCATCGGTCCAGGTGCGGAACAGGTAGTTGCCCTTGAAAAAGCTGTTGTGGCCATAGCAGGCATGGGCGATCACCAGTGCCTGCATGCACATGGTGTTTTCTTCCATCAGGTAGGCGATGCACGGGTCGGAGTTGATCACGATCTCGTACGCCAGGCCCATCTGGCCCCTACTGTAGGACTTTTCGGTACTGAGGAACTGCTTGCCATAGGACCAGTGGTGGTAGCCCAGCGGCATGCCTACCGAGGCATAGGCATCCATCATCTGTTCGGCGGTAATCACTTCGATCTGGTTGGGATAGGTGTCCAGGGCGTAACGCTCGGCCAGGCGGCTGATTTCCCGGTCGTAGGTCTGGATCAGGTCGAACGTCCATTCGGACCCGGTGGAAATAGGTTGGCGTTTCTGAGCTCTGGCGGTCATGTGGCTAACCTGCGCTGGAAGAGTTCACGGAAGACCGGGTAGATGTCGCCGGCCGATACCAACTGCTGCTGGGCGAACGTGTCGGGAAAGCCTTCGCCGATTCGCTCGTACTCGTACCACAGCGCCTGATGCTCACGGGGGGTGATCTCGACGTAAGTGTAGTACTGCACGTGCGGCATGATCTGCTTGGAGAGGATCTCGCGGCAGATCGGCGAGTCGTCGTTCCAGTTGTCGCCGTCGGAGGCCTGGGCGGCATAGATGTTCCAGTCACTGGCCGGGTAGCGCTCGGCCATGATTTCCTGCATCAGCTTGAGCGCGCTGGAGACGATGGTGCCGCCGGTCTCCCGCGAATAGAAGAACTCTTCCTCGTCCACTTCCCGCGCACTGGTGTGATGGCGGATGAAGACCACTTCGATGCGGTCGTAATTACGCTTGAGGAACAGGTACAGGAGGATGAAGAAGCGCTTGGCGATGTCCTTGGTGGCCTGGGTCATGGAGCCGGAGACGTCCATCAGGCAGAACATCACCGCTTTCGAACTGGGGTTGGGCTGCTTGACCAGCAGGTTGTACTTGAGGTCGAAGGTGTCGAGGAAGGGCAGGCGGTTGATGCGTGCCTTGAGCCGTTCGATTTCTTGCTCGACTTCCTGGATGTCGGTGAAGTTGTCAGGTTCCTCGACCTTCAGGCGGTCGAGTTCTTTCTGCGCTTCGCGCAACAAGGCACGGCTGCTGCCGGTCAGGGCAATACGCCGGGCATGGGCCGAACGCAGGGTGCGAACGATGTTGATGCGTGATGGGTTGCCTTCGTTAGCAATACCGGCACGTACAGTCTTGAAGGTGTCGGCACCGGTCAGGTGGCGTTTGACCAGGTTGGGCAGTTCGAGGTCTTCGAACATGAATTCGAGAAACTCTTCCTGGGTGATCTGGAAGACGAACTCATCCATGCCCTCGCCAGAGTTGCCGGCCTTGCCGCGGCCACCGCCGCCGCCGCCACCCTGGGGCCTGGGGATGTGTTCGCCGGCGGTGAATTCCTTGTTGCCAGGGTGCACGATGGTCTGCTTGCCGCCACGACCGTGGTGCAACACCGGTTCATCGATGTCCCGTCCCGGAATGCTGATCTGCTCGCCATGCTCCATGTCCATGATGGAGCGGCGGCTCACGGCCTCTTCGACGGCCTTTTTGATGTGCTCACGGTAGCGCCGCAGAAAACGCTGGCGGTTGACCGTGCTCTTGTTCTTGCCGTTCAGGCGTCGGTCGATTACGTAGCTCATGGTCCCTCCGGTGACTGGATGCAGCTACAAGCCACGAGCTTCAAGCTGCAAGAAAGAGCAGCCACCGCGGCTGCAAGCTGTGGCGTAGACAGAAGCGCCGACGCCGGGCAGCTTGCAGCTTGCGGCTAGAAGCTTGCCGCTTTATTGCGATTTCCTGACCCGCAGGTACCATTCCGACAGCAAGCGCACCTGCTTGTCGGTGTAACCACGCTCCACCATCCGGGTGACGAAGTCGTTGTGTTTCTTCTGGTCTTCCTTGCTGGCCTTGGCATTGAAGCTGATGACCGGCAGCAGGTCTTCGGTGTTGGAGAACATTTTCTTCTCGATCACCACCCGCAGTTTTTCATAGCTCAGCCAGCTCGGGTTCTTGCCGTTGTTGTTGGCGCGTGCGCGCAGTACGAAGTTGACGATCTCGTTGCGGAAGTCTTTCGGGTTGCTGATGCCGGCAGGCTTCTCGATCTTCTCCAGTTCTTCGTTGAGGGCAATACGGTTGAGGATCTCGCCGGTTTCCGGGTCGCGGTATTCCTGGTCCTGAATCCAGAAGTCGGCGTACAGCACATAGCGGTCGAAGATGTTCTGGCCGTACTCGCTGTAAGACTCGAGGTAGGCGGTCTGGATCTCCTTGCCGATGAACTCGATGTAGCGCGGTGCCAGGTATTCCTTCAGGTAGCGCAGGTAGCGTTCGCGCACTTCGGCCGGGAACTGTTCCTGTTCGATCTGCTGTTCGAGCACATACAGCAGGTGAACCGGGTTGGCTGCGATCTCGTGCGGGTCGAAGTTGAAGACCTTGGACAGGATCTTGAAGGCGAAGCGGGTCGACAGGCCGTTCATGCCCTCGTCGACGCCTGCCGAGTCCCGGTATTCCTGGATCGACTTGGCCTTAGGATCGGTGTCCTTGAGGTTTTCACCGTCGTAGACACGCATCTTCGAATAGATGTTGGAGTTTTCGGGCTCCTTGAGGCGCGAGAGCACGGTGAACTGGGCCAGCATCTTGAGGGTGTCGGGCGCGCAATGGGCCTTGGCCAGCGAGCTGTTGACCAGCAGTTTGTCGTAGATCTTGATTTCGTCACTGACGCGCAGGCAGTAGGGCACCTTGACGATGTAGATCCGGTCGATGAACGCTTCGTTGTTTTTGTTGTTGCGGAAGGTGTGCCACTCCGATTCGTTGGAGTGGGCCAGCAGGATGCCGGTGTAGGGGATCGCCCCCAGCCCCTCGGTACTGTTGTAGTTACCTTCCTGGGTCGCCGTCAGCAGGGGGTGCAGGACCTTGATCGGCGCCTTGAACATCTCGACGAATTCCATCAGGCCCTGGTTGGCCCGGCACAGCGCACCCGAATAGCTGTAGGCGTCGGCGTCGTTCTGTGGGTATTCCTCGAGTTTGCGGATGTCCACCTTGCCCACCAGGGCAGAAATGTCCTGGTTGTTCTCATCGCCGGGTTCGGTCTTGGCGATGGCGATCTGGTTAAGGATCGAGGGGTAGAGTTTGACCACCTTGAACTTGGAGATATCGCCGCCGAACTCCTGCAGGCGCTTGGTGGCCCAGGGCGACATGATGGTGTTCAGGTAGCGCCGTGGGATCCCAAACTCTTCCTCGAGAATGGCCCCATCTTCGGTGGCGTTGAACAAACCCAGTGGTGATTCGAATACAGGCGAGCCCTTGATGGCGTAGAAGGGCACTTTCTCCATCAGCTGCTTGAGCTTCTCGGCCAGCGACGACTTGCCGCCGCCTACCGGGCCCAGCAGGTAGAGGATTTGCTTCTTCTCTTCCAGGCCCTGCGCCGCGTGGCGGAAGTACGAAACGATCTGGTCGATGCATTCTTCCATGCCATGGAAGTCTTCAAAGGCCGGATAGCGCCGAATGACCTTGTTCGAGAAGATCCGTGAAAGCCTGGAATTGTTGGAGGTGTCGACAAGCTCCGGTTCGCCGATGGCCAGCAACAGCCGTTCTGCCGCCGAAGCGTAGGCGCTGCGATCCTGCTTGCACAGCTCGAGGTACTCCTGCAGCGAAAGTTCTTCCTGGCGGGTGGACTCGAAACGTTGTTGGAAGTGGCTAAAAATGCTCATGACGTCACCTCGCTCGATACGTGGAGACGACGCCGGATCAGTCAGCTGATGCTGGCATGCAACCGGGTTCGCCGATTGCTGTATACCCCCCAGAACACCCTTGAAACGCTACCGATGACCCGCACGCCGGTGTACCGGCTCTCCCCTTTTTTGGATGGCCTGGGCTTAAGGATAGTTGGTAATACGCAAGGTCAAGGGCGCGAGGCCGAGAAGTTGCTCGCGACCGTTCGTCAGGTGAGCCGCAAGCCCGCATAGGGCGCGGGCTGCAGTAAAAATGAAAAAATTATTCAGCAGCGCCTTGGGCAGTCTCGCCCGGGTAGGTGGCGCGCCACAGCTCAAAGCCGCCATCGACGCTGTACACCTCCGAGAAGCCCTGGCCGGCCAGGTAGGCGGCGGCGCTCTGGCTGGAATTGCCGTGGTAGCAGACCACCAGGGTCGGTGCATCGAGGTCGGCATTGCGGATGAAATCGGCGACCGAATGGTTATCCAGGTGGGTGGCGCCGCTGATGTGGCCGGCGGCAAAAGCCTGTGGGTCGCGAATATCGACCACTACCGCACCTTGCGCGCGCAGGGCCAGGGCCTGCTCGGGAGGGATGCGCTTGAATTCGCTCATGGGTACGGTTTCCTTCAGGGCTGATCGTTGAGTCTAGTGGGTTGTGCCGGCGTGCGTACGGTGCCGTCGTCGGCGCAGTCGCAGCGATGGTATTCACCGCTGTCGACGTTATAGAGGGTCATGGCACCGCCCCACACGCAACCGGTGTCCAGGGCGATGATGCCGGGCTCGTCGACGCGCCCTTCAAGGGCGGCCCAGTGGCCGAAGATGATCTTCACATGCCGCGAGCGGCGGTCCTTGTGCGCAAACCAGGGCTTGTAGCCTTTGGGGGCTGCGCCCAAGCCTTCCTTGCTCTTGAGGTCGAGCTTGCCCTCGGGGGTGCAGAAGCGCATGCGCGTGAGGTAGTTGGTGATCACCCGCAGGCGCTCGATACCTGTGAGGTTCTTGCTCCACTTGTTCGGCTCGTTGCCGTACATGCCATCGAGGTAGAGCTTGAGGCGCCCGTCGTCCCGCAGCACTTCCTCGACTTCGGCGGCAAGCTCAAGGGCTCGGCCCAGGGTCCACTGTGGCGGTATGCCGGCATGTACCATGGCGATACCGCGGGGCTCGTCGTAATGCAGCAGTTTTTGCCGGCGCAGCCAGTCGAACAGCAGGTCGGCGTCTGGCGCTTCGAGGATTGCGCCCAGGGTGTCGCTCTTTTTCAGGCGTTCGACGTTGTGCCAGGCGGCCAGCAGGTGCAGGTCATGGTTGCCCAGCACGCACACCAGCGAGTCACGGATCGAGTAAAGGTAGCGCAGGGTTTCCAGCGACTCGGGGCCGCGGTTGACCAGGTCACCGACCAACCAGAGGCGGTCGACGGTGGGGTTGAAGCGCACGCGTTCGAGCAGGCATTTGAGCGGTTGCAGGCAGCCTTGCAGGTCACCGACGGCGTAGGTCGCCATCAGTGCAGGGCTCCGGGTACCGCCAGGCGGAAGGGGGCGATCTGGGCATCGAAGCGTTTACCGTCTTCGGCGAACATCTGGTAGCTGCCCTGCATGGTGCCGACGCGGGTGCTGATGACCGCGCCACTGCTATAGGTATGGCTCTGGCCCGGGTCGATGTTCGGTTGCTGGCCGACCACGCCGGCGCCGCGCACTTCCTCGACTTCGCCATCACCGTTGGTGATCAGCCAGTGTCGGGACAGCAACTTGGCCGTGACCGAGCCGTTGTTCTGCACGGTAATGGTGTAGGCGAAAGCGAAACGACTGTTTTCGGGGTCGGATTGTTCTTTGAGGTAGCGGGTCACGACGCTGACGTCGATCTGATAGCGGGGATCGGACATGCAAAGGCCTTGGGCGAACTGACGCAATAATGCAGTCTAGGCCATTGGCGGGGGGGAGGGCCAGCGGTGTGGTCGCGGGCAGGCATGTCAGCAGGGGTGGGGGTGGTGCCGGCCTCTTCACGGGTGAACCGCGAAGAGGCCGGTGCAGGCGCTATCAGGCTTGTTGGTCAGCCAACTGGTCTGCCAGGCGCACGAAGGCCGCCAGGTCCAGCTGCTCAGGCCTCAGGCTGCCATCAACACCAGCGGCTTCGATCGCCTGGCTGTCGAGCAGGCCTTTGAGGGTGTTGCGCAGTGTCTTGCGACGCTGATTGAAGGCTTCGCGAACGACCCGCTCCAGCAGCAGGTGGTCCTTGGCTGGGAACGGCAGCACTTCGTGTGGCACCAGGCGCACGATGGCCGAGTCCACCTTTGGCGGCGGGTTGAACGCGCCAGGGCCGACGTTGAACAGGTGTTCGACCCGGCAGTGGTACTGCACCATGATCGACAGGCGGCCCCAGTCACCGCCACCCGGGCCTGCGGCCATGCGCTCGACCACTTCCTTCTGCAGCATGAAGTGCATGTCGCGGATCAGCCCGGCGTGGCTGAGCAGGTGGAAGATCAGCGGGGTGGAAATGTTGTAGGGCAGGTTGCCGACCACCTTGAGGCTGCGCGGTGGCACGCCGAGCTGGTTGAAGTCGAACTTCAGGGCGTCGCCTTGGTGCAGGCGGAAGTTGTCACGGCCGGCAAACTTGTGCTGAAGGATCGGCACCAGGTCCTTGTCCAGTTCCACCACGTCCAGCTGTGCACCGCTGCCCAGCAGGCCCTCGGTGAGGGCGCCCTGGCCTGGGCCGATTTCCAGCAGGTGTTCACCCGCCTTGGCGTGGATGGCGCGCAGGATGCGGTCGATGATGCCGGCGTCGTGCAGGAAGTTCTGACCGAAGCGCTTGCGCGCCCGGTGTTGGTATTGCTCGTTCATGGTCGGTTCTCGGCCATCTGGTAGGCGGTTTCCAGGGCAACCCGCAGGCTGCCGGTATCAACCTTGCCGGTGCCGGCCAGGTCCAGGGCGGTGCCGTGGTCGACCGACGTGCGGATGATCGGCAGGCCCAGCGTCACATTGACGGCGGCGCCGAAGCCTTTGTACTTGAGTACGGGCAGGCCCTGGTCGTGGTACATCGCCAGCACTGCGTCGCAGTGCTCCAGATATTTGGGGGTAAACAGGGTATCGGCCGGCAGCGGTCCACGCAGGTCCATGCCTTCGGTGCGCAGGCGGGCCAGTGTCGGTTCGATGATGTCGATTTCTTCGCGGCCCAGATGGCCGCCTTCTCCGGCGTGCGGGTTGAGGCCGCAGACCAGGATGCGAGGGTTGGCAATGCCGAACTTGTCGCGCATATCGGCGTGCAGGATGCGGGTGACACGCTCGACGCGTTCAGCGGTGATCGCGTCGGCAATCTCGCGCAGCGGCAGGTGAGTGGTCACCAGGGCCACGCGCAGGCCGCGGGTCGCCAGCATCATCACCACTTGCGCGGTGTGGGTCAGCTCGGCGAGGAGCTCGGTATGCCCGGAAAAGGCAATGCCGCTCTCGTTGATCACGCCCTTGTGCACAGGGGCGGTGATCATCCCGGCGAAATGCCCGTCCAGGCAGCCAGTGCCTGCGCGGGTCAGGGTTTGCAGGACGAAGGCGGCATTGGCCTTGTCCAGCTGGCCTGCCGTCACGGCGGTGGCCAGGGGTGTATCCCAGACATACAGGCTGCCCGCAGGCGCTGGCTGGTCGGGCCAGTGATCTGGCGCTACCGGCAGCAGGTTGACGGCCAGCCCCAGCTGCGTGGCCCGCTCGGCGAGCAGGTCACGGCTGGTGATGGCAATCAGGGGGTGGGGCTGGGCGTCTGCGGCGAGCAGCAGGCACAGGTCGGGACCTATGCCGGCTGGTTCACCGGGGGTGACGGCGAAGCGCAGGGGCTTCACTGTGCAGCCTGGTCGGCGCCAGGCAGCTTGATTTCAACGTAGGCTTCGTCGCGGATCTGGCGCAGCCAGGTCTGCAGCTCTTCGTCGTACTTGCGGTTGCGCAGCACGTTCAATGCCTGCTGTTCACGCGCCTGTTCGGTGCTGTCGGTGGCGCGGCGGCCCAGCACTTCCAGGACGTGCCAGCCGTACTGGGTCTTGAACGGTTTGGTGACTTCGCCTTGGGCTGCGTTGGCCATCTGCTCACGGAACTCAGGCACCAGGCTGTTTGGGTCGACCCAGTTGAGGTCGCCGCCGTTAAGCGCCGAGCCCGGGTCTTCCGAGAAGCTCTTGGCCAGCTCGCCGAAGTCTTCGCCGTTCTTGATGCGGTCGTACAGGCGTTCGGCCAATTGCTCGGTGGCTGCGTCGCTGCGGATTTCGCTCGGCTTGATCAGGATGTGGCGTACATGCACTTCGTCACGCAGCACGTTCTCGCTGCCACCACGCTTCTCCTCGAGCTTGAGGATGATGAAGCCGTTGGGGATACGGATTGGCTGGGTGACATCGCCAGTGGCCATGTTGCTGAGCATCTTGGCGAAGTCAGGTGGCAGCTGGCCGGCTTTACGCCAGCCCATCTCGCCGCCTTCCAGGGCGTTCTCGCTGGCGGAACGGGCGATGGCCAACTGGCCGAAGTCCGCGCCTTGCTTGAGCTGCTGGTAGACATCGCCGGCCTGCCGGGCGGCCGCCTGGATGGCGTCGGAGTTGGCGCTTTCCGGGGTCGGGATAAGGATGTTGGCCAGGCGGTACTCTTCCGAGAGCTGCATCTTGCCCAGGTCCGAGTTGAGGAAGTTTTTCACTTCCTGCTCGGAAACCTGAATGCGCTCGGCCACACGGCGCTGGCGCACGCGGCTGATGATCATCTCGCGCTTGACCTGCTCGCGAGCGTCGTCGAACGACAGGCCATCATGGGCCAGGGCCGCGCGGAACTGGTCCAGCGACATGCCGTTGCGCTGGGCAATGGTGCCGATGGCCTGGTTCAGCTCCTCATCGGTGATGCGGATGCCGGAACGCTCGCCGATCTGCAGTTGCAGGTTTTCGACGATCAAACGCTCGAGCACCTGCTGTTCCAGGGCGCTGGTCGGTGGCGCGCCGGCGCCACGTTTGGCGATGGTTTGCTGAACTTCATGGACGCGCTGGTCCAGTTGGCTCTGCATGACCACGTCGTTGTCGACGATGGCCACCACGCGGTCCAGGGGTTGTACCGCGGCATGCACCGCGCCACTCAGCAAAGCGGCGCCCAGCAACACTGGGCGCAGACGATCAATAAGCTTGGTCTTCACGTGTACGGTAACCTTGAATGCCTTCGTCGAGGAAAGATTCGACCTTGTTGCCCACTACACCACCGAGGCCTTTCAGCACGATCTGCAGGAAGATACCGTGGTCGCCTTTTTCGTTCGCTGGAAGGGCTTGGCTGAAGTCGTCGTAGTCGATCCAGTAACGGTTGATCAGGCGCAGCTTCCAGCAGCAGTTGTCATACTCGAAACCGCCCATGGCTTCCAGGGTGCGGTTGCGGTTGTAGTCATGCTGCCAGCGAGCGATGACGCTCCACTGCGGAACGATCGGCCAGATGACCGAGAAGTCATGCTGCTGGATCTTGTAGTAGTCCTTGATGTAGTTCTCGCTGCCTGGCACACCGTAGTCGCCGCCGCCCACTTTCCAGGTACCGGTCTGGGAGTCGTAGGAGATGGTGTCGTTGCGGTAGCGATAACCGAGGTTGACCACCTTGTTCGGGTTGTCTTCAGGCTGGTAGTGGAACATCGCGCTGCCCGAGCGGGTGCTGCGGCTGTCCGGGTCCCAGTTGAAGTCCGAATTGAAGCGCCAGTCGCGGTTGAACGCATAGTTGTACACCAGGGCGTACGGCGAAACGTCGGCCTGCGAGTCGGCGCGGGTCTTGTAGTTGATACCCGGCAACTGGACCTTGCGATCCTTGAAGTAGTAGGCCTGGCCGATGCTGAAGCTCTGCCGCTCGAAGCCGTCGTCCTCGATCCAGCGCGTGGTCACGCCCAGCGACAGTTTGTTCTCGTCGCCGATGCGGTCGGTGCCGCTGAAGCGGTTGTCGCGGAACAGCGAGTCGTAGCTGAACAGCGTTTCACCCGAGTCGAACAGCGGGATGTCCTTCTGGTCCTTGTACGGGACGTAGAGGTAGAACAGGCGCGGTTCAAGGGTTTGCTTGTAATTGGTGCCGAACATCGAGGTGTTGCGGTCGAAATACAACCCGCTGTCCACGCTGAAGATTGGCACGTCACGGTTCACCGTGCCGCTGTAGCTGCCGTAAGCTACCGGATCAGCTGCCTGCAGCCTGATAGCGTCGGCCTTGCCTTTGCTGTCCAGGTCGAGATCGTAATGGGTGTAGGCGTACTTCAGTTTCGGCGTCAGGTAGCCGTAGCTGGCTTCCATCGGCAGGCTGATCGATGGCGCGAAGTTCAGGCGCGTACCGTTGGCACGGGCGATACCGGCAATGTTCTGGTCAAGCCGTCGGCCGCCCAGCACTTCTCCGGTAATCGGGTCCGTTACAACGCCAGCAGTTCTGTCTGGCACGCCGTCCTTGTTGAATACCAGGTCGTCTTTCAGATCCCGATCAAAGCGAACCGCTTCAGTCTCATAAGCAAGGTTCAGCCCACCCGGCTCGAACGGCAGTTTACCGTTGAAGGTGATCTGCGGCAGGCGGTCATACGGCGTGATCTGCGAGATGGTCGCCATCTCGTAGGCATGCACGTTCAACCGCGCGGTGTAGCTGTCGCCACGGTAGGTCAGGGCGCCCTGCTGGTTGAGCAGGTCCTGGGTCTCTACGCCGATCTGGTCGGATTCGAGGTCCTGGAAGTAGAACGGGTCGCTGATGTCGGTGTAGTCCACCTCGGCCATCAGGCGCTCGTCCAGGCCACCCTTGTGCTGCCAGTTGACCATCCAGCGCTGTTCTTTGTAGTCAGTCTGGTCTTTACGGTCGTCGTTCTTGTCGTTCAGGTACGCGCCGCCGAACTGGCCTTCGCTGGACGGGGTCAGGTAACGGAACTCACCTTCCATCAGCAGGCCGCGCTTGGTCATGTAGCGCGGGTACAACGTGGCGTCATAGTTGGGCGCCAGGTTGAAGTAGTACGGGGTGACCAGCATGAAGCCGGTGTCGCTGCTGCTGCTGAACGAGGGCGGCAGGAAGCCGGACTGGCGACGGTCGTCGATCGGGAAGTAGATGTACGGTGTGTAGAACACCGGGAAATCCTTGACCCGCAAGGTGACGTTGGTCGCCGTGCCGAAACCGGTGGCCGGGTTCAGGGTGATGTTGTTGCCCTTCAGCTGCCAGGCGTTGCTGCCCGGTTCGCAGGTGGTGTACGTACCGTCCTTGAGACGGATGATGGCGTTTTCGCCACGTTTGGCGTACAGGGCGTTGCCGCGGATATGCGACTTGTGCATCACGTATTCGGCGTTGTCGACCTGGGCTTCGCCCGTGTCGAGCTGGATCTGCGCCTCGTCACCGACCACCAGCGAGCCGTTGTCACGGATCTTGACGTTGCCCTTGAGCTCGCCACGGTTCTCGGTCTGGTAGAGGTTGGCCTCGTCGGCCTCGGCCTGCATGCTGCCCTGGCGCATCACCACGTTACCGGCGAGGGTAGCGATCTGCTGCTCCTGCTGGTACTTGGACACCTTGGCATTGATGTAGGTCGGCGACTCGTCCTTGGGCGTGGTGTCGGCCATGCCAGGGCGGGTCGGCTCGATGTACGCGCCACCGCAGTACGGGCCGGTTTCGGCCAGCTGGGCGGCGGTGAGCTTGTCACGCGGGACCCAGTCGAGGTGGCTGTAGTCTTCGCTGCGCGACTTCAGGCCACGGCCCTTGGCCTCGGTGACCAGCATCGGCTTGTCCGCGGTTTCGGCTTCGCCCGCCTGGGCTTCGGTACCGGAACTGAGGGCAGCACCCTCGTGCACCGGACGCGGCGGCAGGTTGTTGACAGGCGCCTTGGGCTTGCAGTCCCAACCACCGGAGGCGGACACTTGGCAGTCGAACTGTTCGGCTGCCACGACGTACGACGTGGCCAGAGGTTGCAGGGCCAGCAAACCGCCGGTGACCAGCAACGGAAACTTTCTACGAAACGCGGGGGATTTCAATGCCATCTTATTAGTCCGGGCTTCCTGCGTGCCATCTGCCCGCGTGTGGGGCCGCACGCCTCTCGATGGTCTGAAAAAGATGCTGGATAATAAAGCATGACCCGCTTGACGGCTAGGGCCGTCGGAGACCCTTGTAATGCCTGATCACGATGTACGCTTGCAACAACTGACTGTCTGGCTCGATGAGCAGCTCAACACTATTTTCCAAAACAACGCCTGGGGCGAAGTGCCAGCAGGCAGCCTGACTGCCGCCAGCAGCGATGCGAGCTTCCGCCGCTACTTCCGCTGGCAGGGCGCAGGCCATAGTTTCGTGATCATGGATGCCCCCCCGCCGCAGGAGAACTGCCGACCGTTCGTCGCCATCGATCACCTGCTGGCCAGTGCCGGCGTGCACGTGCCGGTGATCCATGCCCAGGACCTGGAGCGCGGTTTCCTGCTGCTGGGCGATCTGGGCCACCAGACCTACCTGGACATCATCGATGGCCAGAATGCCGATGGCCTGTTCAGTGATGCCATCGATGCGCTGCTGGCGTTCCAGCGCCTGCCGATGGACGCGCCACTGCCGAGCTACGACGATGCCCTGCTGCGCCGGGAAGTCGAACTGTTCCCCGAGTGGTACGTCGGGCGAGAGCTTGGCCTGGCCTTCAGCGAGGCTCAGAAGGCCGCCTGGCAACGTGTCAGCCAGGCGCTGATCGACAGTGCCCTGGCCCAGCCCAAGGTGCTGGTGCACCGCGACTACATGCCGCGCAACTTGATGCACAGCACGCCAAACCCAGGCGTGCTGGACTTCCAGGACGCGGTCTACGGCCCGGTCACCTACGACATCACCTGCCTGTTCAAGGATGCCTTCCTCAGCTGGCCGCAGGCCCGGGTAGACGGCTGGCTGCGCAATTACTGGCAAAAAGCGCAGGCTGCCGGTATTCCCGTGCAAGCCGATTTCGAGGCATTTCAGCGCGCCAGCGACCTGATGGGGGTGCAGCGTCACCTCAAGGTGATCGGCATCTTCGCCCGCATCTGCCACCGCGATGGCAAGCCGCGCTACCTGGCGGACGTCCCACGTTTCTTCGCCTATATAGATGAAGTGATCGGTCGCCGTCCCGAATTGGCGGAGCTGGGCGAGCTGATTGCCGAACTCAAGGCCGGAGCACAGGCATGAAAGCGATGATCCTGGCAGCGGGCAAGGGCGAGCGCATGCGCCCCTTGACCCTGCACACGCCCAAGCCACTGGTGCCGGTAGCAGGCCAGCCGCTGATCGAGTACCACTTGCGCGCCCTGGCGGCAGCCGGTGTTACCGAGGTGGTGATCAACCATGCCTGGCTGGGCCAGCAGATCGAGGACCACCTGGGTGATGGCAGCCGTTTCGGCCTGAGCATCCGCTATTCGCCCGAGGGCGAACCGCTGGAAACCGGCGGCGGGATCTTCAAGGCACTGCCGTTGCTGGGCGAGGCGCCGTTCCTGCTGGTCAATGGTGACGTCTGGACCGACTACGACTTCACCCGCCTGCTGGCGCCGCTTGCGGGCCTGGCGCACCTGGTGCTGGTAGACAACCCGGGGCATCACGACCGTGGCGACTTCCGCCTGGCCGGCACGCAAGTGCTGGATGGCGATGAAGCGCCGGGTACCTTGACCTTCAGTGGCCTCTCGGTGCTTGACCCCGCGTTGTTCGAGGGTTGCCAGCCGGGGGCTTTCAAGCTGGCGCCTTTGCTGCGCCAGGCCATGGCGGATGGCAAGGTCACGGGCGAGCACTACCGTGGCCATTGGGTCGATGTCGGCACGCTGGAGCGCCTGGCCCAGGCCGAGCGCCTGATCGGCGAGCGCGCCTGAGATGTGGTGGCCAAGCACGGTGATTGGTGCCGGCGCCGGTTTTGCCGTCGCCAGCATCCCCGGCGCCTTGCTCGGCGCTCTGCTCGGGCAGGCCATGGACCGGCGCCTGAGGGTGCGTGGCTGGGAGGACATGCGCGAGCGCCTGGGCGGGCGCCCGGCCCTGCGCGACGAGGAGTTGCTGTTCGTGCTGCTCGGCAGGTTGGCCAAATGCGATGGGCGGGTGGCCGAGCAGCATATCCAGCAGGCGCGCCAAGAGATGGTACGCCTGGACCTGGCTGAGGCGGCCCGGCTGCGGGCCATTGCCGCGTTCAACCGTGGCAAGGCCGGCAAGGACCGGCTGGCCGGCCATCTGCGCCGTATCCGCCAGCAACCGCATGCTGCAGAAGGGACCTTGCGTGCTTGTTGGCGCATGGTCTGGGCCGACGGCAAGGTTGGCAGCAAAGAGCGCGAGATGCTGTTGGACTGGGGGCAGAAGCTGGGTTTGAGCCGGCGCCAGGTGCAAGCCATGTCGCTGGAGTACGAGCCGCGCAAGGCAGGGCTGGACGGTGGCACCATGACCTATGCGGCGGCCTTGCGACTGTTGGCGGTCGAGGCTGATACCGAGGGCGACAAGGTCAAGCAGGCCTATCGCCGGCTGATCAGCCGGCATCACCCGGACAAGCTGGCGGGTAGCGGCGCTACGGAAGCCCAGGTGCGCGAGGCGACCGAACGGACCCGTGAGTTGCATCAGGCGTATGGGCTGATTCGCAAGCGGCGGGGGTTGTAGTCAACAGCCGAGGGCCGCACTACGGCCCCGGCAGCTTGTAATCAGTCTTGCGGGTTCAGCCACCCGCGCACCCGGCGGAACAATTGCTCCTGTTCAGCGGCCTTGTTGCCAGGCATGGCAATCAGCGACAACTGCCGGTACTGGCTGTCCTTCTGCCGCTTGCTGGCCTGCAGGCGCAATGCTGCAGCACGGCGATCACCGGTGCGGGTGGCGTAATACAGGTCGGCGGTCGGCACCTTGAGGGTGGGGGCCAGGCTTTCCAGGTCATGTTCCACCCGTGCCGGCGTCTGCGCGGCGACCATCACCAGTTTCTGCACCTGTGCGGGTTGCTTCTCGCTCAGGTAGCGGGCCGCCCAGTACGCGCCACTGCCATGGCCGATCAGCACGATGCTGCGCGCGTCATGCTGTTGCGCGTAGGCCACCGCGGCGTCGAGGCGGGCGAAGATGCGTTCGGCATCGGCAGGGTCGTTCTGCTCGCTGGCCTGCTCGGCGTCGGTGCTTTCTGCGGCATCGGCATCGGCGGCTGTCGCCTGGGCGACGTTGGCGTTGGCATCGGTCGGGGTGTCCTTGGCTGGCGCACTTTCGCCGTTGTCGTTGGCCGGTGCCTCGGTGGGCTTGGCTTCAACCCGCGCCTGCGGGCTGTCGGCGAGCAAGTCGGGCAAACTTACGCTCAGGCTGTGCCAGCCGACGTCGGGGAACTTGCGCCGCAGCGGGCCGACGGCGTTCGGCCAGTCGGCCGTCTCACCGGCACCGGGCACGATGATTACCGCACCTTGCGGGTCGTTGCTGTTGGCCGGTTTCCACAGTGCCAGAAAGCGCTCGGCGCCTGCCTGCAGGGTTTGCTGCTCGGCCTTGGGCACCAGGCGCTCCAGGGCCTGGGCGTCTTCCTGGCTGCGTTCCAGCAGGGGTGGCCGGGTGGCCTCGACGGGCGCGGCTTCGGTGGTGGTGGAAGGTTTTTCAGCGTCGGCGGCCATGGCGCCGAGCGGAAGGATCGAGGCTAGGCAGCACAGTGCCAGCGTCGTGCGATAAAGTGTGGACATGCGTCAACCCAAGGCCAGAATGATACCGGCAGCCTAATAGTATTTGCCCGTGACGGCCATGCTGCATGGCCGCCCTTGCCAAGACGAGCGTGTAGATGAAGCGAATGCGTCGCCTGTTGGTTATCGGCTGCTTGTGGCTACCCTTGATCGCGCTGGCAAGGCCCGAGGCAGTGCCGAGCGTAGCCCTTGAACCCGCGCAGCAGCAGTGGCTGGAGGCCCATCGCAGCCTGCGGGTCGGCCTGGTGTTGCAGGCGCCGTATGCGCAGTTCGACCGCCGTCTGCAGCAACTTTACGGGGCCAATGTCGAGCTGGTGAGCGCGTTGGCCCAGGCGCTGAGGCTGGACCTGACCTGGCGTAACTTCGCCGATCAGGCCAGCCTCGAACACGCCTTGCAGGCCGGCGAAATCGACTTCGCCCCCGGCCTTACCCAGACCCCGGCGAGCCTGCGGCTATGGCTGTTCAGCGACCCGTACATGCGCGTGCCGCAACTGGTGGTCGGCCCGCGCACGGGCGCCATGGCGGTGGAGCTGGAAACGCTCGAACCCGACCAGCGCGTCGCCGTGCGCATGCCCAGCCCGTTGGCGGATTACCTGCGTAGCAACTACGGCAACCTCAACCTGCAAGGCGTGCCCAACGAGCGCGAGGCGCTGCAGTTGATCGTGGGTGGCCAGGCCCGTTACGCGGTGCTCGATGAAGCCCAGCTCAGCCGGCTGTCGCGCGAGAGCGAGTTCGGCGAGCTGGCGGTGGTCGGCGATATCGGCTTGCCGCAACTGCTGCGGGTGGGCTCGCGGCGTGACTGGCCGCTGTTGGCCGACGTGCTCGAACGGGGCTTGCAGGCCATCCCGGCCAAGGCGCTGGAGCAACTTCACCAGCGCTGGCTGCAACCCAAGTACCCGCGTTTGAGTGAGTCGGCCGGCTTTTGGCAGAACCTCGCCTTGCTGTTCGGCATGTTGCTGCTGTGCGCGCTGGCCACGCTGACCTGGCAGCGCCGGCAACAGCGCCAGCTGGAACGCAGCCTGCTGGCAACGCGCGAGAACCTGGCCGAACGCCAGGTACGTGAAGAGGCGCTGCGCCTGAGCCAGTTCGCCATCGACCAGAGCACCGTGGGTATCCTGTGGGTCAACTGGGACAGCCATGTGCGTTACGCCAACCATGCCGCAGAGCGCATGCTGGGCTATGGGCAAGGTGAGTTGCTGGAGCGCCCGCTGATCGACTTCGAGCCCAACCTGAACATGGACCGCTGGCTGGAACTATGGCGGGGCGCGCGCGCGGGCGGCGGCGGTGTGGGGCAGTTCGAGACCCGCTGCCTGCGCGCGGACCGCAGCTTGCTGCCGGTGGAGCTGTCGTTGAGTTTTCTGCGCTTTCGCGACGCCGAGTACCTGGTGGTGTATATCGCCGATGTCACCGAGCGCCATCGCGCGCTGGCCGCGCTGCGCGAAAGCGAAGCGCGGCTCAAGGGCATCGCTGGCAACGTGCCGGGGCTGGTGTTTCGGCTGGAGCGTGACCCGGCCGAGGGCGACCTGGAGTTCCCCTACATCAGCGAAGGCAGCGAGGCGTTGGTTGGTTATGCACCCGCCGAAATCCAGCACCCGCAGATGGGCCTGCGCAATCTGGTGCACCCCGAAGACCGCAGCGACTATCACCGGGTGCAGGACCTGGCCCTGGCCAGCAACCAGGACTGGTCATGGCAGGGGCGCATCCTGACGCGCCAGGGTGAACAGCGTTGGGCCGACATCAAGGCCAGTACCCGGCGCCTGGCCGATGGCCGGGTGGTGTGGGACGGTATCGTCTGGGACATCACCCAGGGCAAGCGGGCAGAACTGGCGCTGGCGCGCTCGCAGGAGCAGCTGCGCGAGTTGTCGGCGCACCTGGAAAGCGTGCGCGAGGAAGAAAAGGCCCGTATCGCCCGTGAGGTGCACGATGAGCTGGGGCAGATGCTGACCGTGCTCAAGCTTGAGGTGTCGATGTGTGAACTGGCCTTTGCCGAACTCGACCCAGGGCTGAACGAGCGCTTGTCGAGCATGAAGCGCCTGATCGCCCAGCTGTTCCAGCTGGTGCGCGACGTGGCCACGGCACTGCGCCCGCCGATTCTCGATGCCGGCATCGCCTCGGCCATAGAATGGCAGGCGCGGCGTTTCGAGGCGCGTACACAAATCCCCTGCCTGGTGCAGGTACCGGATAATCTGCCAGCATTGAGTGATGCCAAGGCCATCGGGCTGTTTCGTATTCTGCAGGAGGCGCTGACCAACGTCATGCGCCACGCGCAGGCGCACAGCGTGGAGATCGAACTGGTGCGTGAGCATGGGCAACTGCGTATGACCGTCAGCGACGACGGCAGCGGTTTTTGCCGCGACCAGACCCGGCCCACCTCGTTCGGCCTGGTGGGCGTGCGCGAACGGGTGCTGATGCTGGGGGGCAGCATGACGCTGGACAGTGAACCGGGCGAGGGCACCAGCCTGAGCGTGGCCATTCCGTTGGAGTAGGAGACCGATCGTGATTCGAGTGCTGGTGGCAGAAGACCACACCATTGTCCGTGAAGGCATCAAGCAATTGATTGGCCTGGCCAAGGACATGCAGGTGGCGGGCGAGGCTGGCAACGGCGAGCAGTTGCTCGAAGCCTTGCGCCATACCCCCTGTGAAGTGGTGTTGCTGGATATATCGATGCCGGGCGTCAACGGCCTGGAGGCCATCCCGCGCATCCGCGCCCTGAACGACGCCCCTGCGATCCTGATGCTGTCGATGCACGACGAGGCGCAGATGGCGGCGCGGGCGCTGAAGGCTGGCGCCGCCGGTTATGCCACCAAGGACAGTGACCCCGCCTTGCTGTTGACCGCCATTCGCCGGGTTGCCGGGGGCGGGCGCTACATCGACCCGGCATTGGCCGACCGCATGGTCTTCGAGGTCGGCCTGACCGAGTCCAGGCCCTTGCATACCCTGCTCTCGGAGCGTGAGTTCTCGGTATTCGAGCGCCTGGCCCAAGGCGCTAACGTCAATGACATCGCCCAGCAACTGGCGCTGTCGAGCAAGACCATCAGCACCCACAAGGCGCGGCTGATGCAGAAGCTCAAGGTCAACTCACTGGCGGAACTGGTGAAGTACGCCATGGAGCACAAGTTGGTCTGAGTGTTCTGGTTGCGACATGGCCTGACGGTTGGCAATGAGCGAGTACTGTGGGAGCGGGCTTGCCCCGCGAAAGGGCCGGCAAGCTCAACCTCATTGCCCGGGGTGGCGCATTCGCGGGGCAAGCCCGCTCCCACAAGGTGAAGTGGTGTGCCTGGGGTCTATTCCAATTCCGCCATTCTTGTAGGGCGATCCCTACACAGAATCTTCCATATGGATGATGGCATTCTCTCAGTACCCCCGATTTTCGGGCACTTGCGTCTTGTCTAGTCTTTGCCTACGCAGTCATCAAACAAGAAGGTGCAGGCATGAGCGAGGCGAATTCGAACGCTGCAACCAGCGAAACGCTGGTCAGCTTCCGTGGTGTGCAGAAGAGCTACGACGGCGAGTCGCTGATCGTCAAAAACCTCAACCTGGACATCCGCAAGGGCGAGTTCCTTACCTTGCTCGGCCCGTCCGGCTCGGGCAAGACCACCAGCCTGATGATGCTGGCCGGTTTCGAAACCCCCACCGCTGGCGAAATCCAGCTGGCCGGGCGCTCGATCAACAACGTGCCGCCGCACAAGCGTGACATCGGCATGGTGTTCCAGAACTACGCGCTGTTCCCGCACATGACCGTGGCCGAGAACCTGGCCTTTCCGCTGAGCGTGCGCAACCTCAGCAAGACCGACATCAGCGAGCGGGTGAAGCGTGTGCTGAGCATGGTCCAGCTCGACGCCTTCGCCAAGCGCTACCCCGGCCAGTTGTCGGGCGGCCAGCAGCAGCGGGTGGCCCTGGCCCGTGCCCTGGTGTTCGAGCCGCAACTGGTGCTGATGGACGAACCGCTGGGCGCGCTCGACAAGCAACTGCGCGAACACATGCAGATGGAGATCAAGCATATCCACCAGCGCCTGGGTGTAACCGTGGTCTACGTGACCCACGACCAGGGCGAGGCGCTGACCATGTCTGACCGGGTGGCGGTGTTCCACCAGGGCGAAATTCAGCAGATCGCCGACCCTCGCACCCTCTATGAACAGCCGTGCAACACCTTCGTGGCCAACTTCATCGGCGAGAACAACCGCATCAACGGCACCTTGCTGGCCAGCGATGGCCACCGTTGCCAGGTGCAGCTGGCGCGGGGCGAACGGGTCGAAGCGCTGGCGGTGAATGTCGGCCAGGCCGGCGAGCCGGTGACCTTGTCGATCCGCCCGGAGCGTGTGCGCCTCAATGGCCACAGTGAAAGCTGCGTCAACCGCTTTTCTGGCCGTGTGGCCGAGTTCATCTACCTGGGCGACCACGTACGGGTGCGCCTGGAAGTCTGTGGCAAGGCCGACTTCTTCGTGAAGCAGCCGATCGCCGAGCTCGACCCGGCCTTGGCCGTGGGCGATGTGGTACCGCTGGGCTGGGAGGTGGAGCACGCCCGCGCGCTCGATCCGATTGCCGAAGCCCATTGATGGATTGCTTCACCAACCCTGTACTGTGGAGAGAATAATAATGCGCAAGCAGTTGAAACTGACCGCCCTGGCCCTGGGGCTGTTCGCCGCTGGCCAGGCCATGGCGGCCGACCTGACCGTGATCTCTTTCGGCGGCGCCAACAAGGCCGCCCAGACCAAAGCGTTCTACGAGCCGTGGGAGAAGGCGGGTAACGGCAAGATTGTCGCCGGCGAGTACAACGGCGAAATGGCCAAGGTCAAAGCCATGGTCGACACCAAGAGTGTGTCCTGGAACCTGGTGGAAGTAGAGTCGCCAGAACTGTCGCGCGGTTGCGACGAGGGCATGTTCGAAGAGCTCGACCCGGCGTTGTTCGGTGATCAATCCGACTACGTCCCCGGCGCCATCCAGCCCTGCGGCGTAGGCTTCTTCGTTTGGTCCACGGTAATGGCCTACAACGCCGACAAGCTCAAGACTGCGCCTACCAGCTGGGCCGACTTCTGGGATACCAAGCAGTTCCCGGGCAAGCGTGGCCTGCGCAAGGGCGCCAAGTACACCCTGGAATTCGCCTTGATGGCCGACGGCGTTGCGCCCAAGGACGTGTACACGGTGCTGGCTACCAAAGAAGGCCAGGACCGTGCCTTCAAGAAGCTCGACGAACTCAAGCCAAGCATTCAGTGGTGGGAAGCCGGTGCCCAGCCGCCTCAGTTCCTGGCCTCGGGTGACGTGGTCATGAGCTCGGCCTACAACGGCCGGATTGCCGCCGTGCAGAAAGAGAGCAACCTCAAGGTGGTGTGGAACGGCGGCATCTACGACTTCGATGCCTGGGCCATTCCAAAAGGCGCCAAGAACGCCGAAGAGGCGAAGAAATTCATCGCCTACAGCGTCAAGCCCGAGCAACAGAAAATCTACTCCGAGAACATCGCCTACGGCCCGGCCAACGCCAAGGCCGTCAGCCTGCTGTCGGACGAGGTGAAGAAAGACATGCCGACCACGCCTGAGAACATCGCCAACCAGGTGCAGATCGACGTGGCCTTCTGGGCCGACAACAGCGAGCAGCTCGAGCAACGCTTCAACGCCTGGGCGGCGAAGAAGTAAAGCGCCTCGTCGGAGCGCCAGGGCTTGCACTGGCGCTTCCCGTTTACCTGTTTTGCGGAGTTCGCCATGGCCATTGCAGTGCCCCTCAACGAAGGCGCAGGTCCTAGTCTCAAGCAGCGCCTCAAGCACGCCGAGCGGGTCAACCGCTGGAAGGCGCAGGCGTTGATCGCGCCGCTGGCGCTGTTCCTTCTGCTGGTGTTTCTGGTGCCGATCGCAGCGCTGTTGTACAAGAGCGTCGGCAACCCAGAGGTGGTCGCCGGCCTGCCGCGTACCGTCGAAGCGGTGTCCCAGTGGGACGGCAAGAGTTTGCCCGGCGAAGACGTGTACAAGGCACTGAGCCAGGACCTGGCCGAGTCGCGCAAGAAGCAGACCCTGGGCGACCTCTCCAAGCGGTTGAACATGGAGCTGGCCGGCTACCGTAGCCTGTTGACCAAGACCGCCCGGGCGCTGCCGTTCAAGGCTGAACCGGCCTCCTATAAAGAAGCGTTGCAGACCCTCGATGAGCGCTGGGGTGACCCGGCCTACTGGCAGGCGATCCGCCGCAACACCAGCACGGTCACCTCGTTCTACCTGCTGGCATCGCTCGACCACCGTATCGATGACCTCGGCGAGCTGGCCAAGGCCACGCCCGACCAGTCTATCTACCTGGATATCTTTGCCCGCACCCTGTGGATGGGTGTGGTGATTACCGCCATCTGCCTGGTGCTGGCCTACCCGCTGGCCTACCTGTTGGCCAACCTGCCGGCCCGGCAGAGCAACCTGCTGATGATTCTGGTGCTGCTGCCGTTCTGGACCTCGATCCTGGTGCGGGTGGCCGCGTGGATCGTGCTGCTGCAGTCGGGCGGCTTGATCAACAGTGCGCTGATGGCTATTGGCATTATCGATCAACCGCTGGAACTGGTGTTCAACCGCACCGGCGTGTACATCTCCATGGTGCATATCCTGCTGCCGTTCATGATCTTGCCGCTGTACAGCGTGATGAAGGGCATTTCGCCCAGCTACATGCGCGCGGCCATCTCGTTGGGTTGCCATCCGTTCGCCAGCTTCTGGCGGGTGTACTTCCCGCAGACCTACGCCGGGGTTGGCGCGGGTTGCCTGCTGGTGTTCATCCTGGCCATTGGCTACTACATCACCCCGGCATTGCTGGGCAGCCCGAACGACCAGATGGTCAGCTACTTCGTGGCGTTCTATACCAACACCAGCATCAACTGGGGCATGGCGACCGCGCTGGGTGGGTTGTTGCTGCTGGCGACCGTGTTGCTGTACCTGATCTATAGCTGGCTGGTCGGCGCCAGCCGCCTGCGCCTGAGCTGAGGAGCCTTGTCATGCTGAGCCCATACATGTCACCCGTGGAGCGGGTCTGGTTCTACAGCCTGCGCGTTCTTTGCGGCCTGATTCTGCTGTTCCTGATATTGCCGGTGTTGGTGATCGTGCCGTTGTCGTTCAACAGTGGCAGTTTCCTGGTGTACCCGCTGCAGGGCTTTTCGCTGCAGTGGTACCAGGACTTCTTCGGCTCTGCCGAGTGGATGCGGGCGTTGAAGAACAGCATCATCGTCGCCCCGGCGGCCACGGTGCTGGCCATGGTGTTTGGTACGTTGGCGGCGATCGGCCTGACCCGGGGCGATTTCCCGGGCAAGTCGCTGGTGATGGCGCTGGTCATCTCGCCGATGGTGGTGCCGGTGGTGATCATTGGTGTGGCCAGTTACCTGTTTTTCGCCCCGCTGGGGCTGGGCAACAGTTTTACCTCGCTGATTCTGGTGCATGCGGTACTGGGTGTGCCGTTCGTCATCATCACCGTGTCGGCGACATTGCAGGGCTTCAACTACAACCTGGTACGCGCCGCTGCCAGCCTGGGTGCCTCGCCGCTGCTGGCGTTCCGTCGGGTGACCCTGCCGTTGATCGCGCCGGGGGTGATCTCGGGGGCGCTGTTTGCCTTCGCGACGTCGTTCGATGAGGTGGTGGTGACGTTGTTCCTTGCAGGGCCGGAGCAGGCAACCCTGCCACGGCAGATGTTCAGTGGTATTCGCGAAAACCTGAGCCCGACGATTGCGGCGGCGGCGACCTTGCTGATCGCGTTTTCGGTGGTGCTGCTGCTGACCCTGGAGTGGCTGCGTGGGCGTAGCGAGAAGTTGAGGACCCAGCAGCCGGGCTGATCCCTGTATTGCTTGTACCGGCCTTGTGGATGCGGGCTTGCCCCGCGCAGAGGCCGGTACAGGCTGGAGCACCTCGTCGACACGGATTGATACCAATCAGCCTCTATCCGTTTGCCTGAGTTACAATGCGCGCCACCGTGATTCTGCCCTACAGGTGCGCCATGCAGCCCTACGCTATTGCCCCCTCCATTCTCTCCGCCGATTTCGCCCGCCTGGGCGAGGACGTCGACAAGGTGCTGGCCGCTGGTGCCGACATCGTTCACTTCGATGTGATGGACAACCACTACGTACCCAACCTGACCATCGGCCCGATGGTCTGCACCGCCCTGCGCAAGTACGGCCTGACCGCGCCGATCGACGTGCACCTGATGGTCAGCCCGGTTGACCGTATCATCGGTGACTTCATCGAAGCCGGCGCCACCTACATCACCTTCCACCCGGAAGCCAGCCAGCACATCGACCGCTCGCTGCAGTTGATCCGCGACGGCGGTTGCAAGGCCGGCCTGGTGTTCAACCCGGCGACCAGCCTGGATGCCCTGAAGTACGTGATGGACAAAGTCGACATGGTCCTGCTGATGAGCGTCAACCCAGGCTTTGGCGGGCAGAAGTTCATCCCCGGCACCCTGGACAAACTGCGTGAGGCGCGTGCGCTGATCGACGCCAGCGGCCGTGATATCCGCCTGGAAATCGACGGTGGCGTCAACGTCAACAATATCCGCGAAATCGCCGCCGCTGGCGCCGACACCTTCGTCGCCGGCTCGGCAATCTTCAATGCCCCGGACTACCAGGAAGTCATCGCCAAGATGCGCGCCGAATTGGCTCAGGCCCGCCCATGAGCGGCTTCGAGCAGCTGTTCCCGGGGACGCTGCCCAGGCTGGTGATGTTCGATCTGGACGGTACCCTGATCGACTCCGTGCCAGACCTGGCCGCCGCCGTGGACCGCATGCTGCTCGAACTCGGGCGCCCGCCGGCAGGCCTTGATGCGGTGCGCCACTGGGTGGGTAACGGTGCTCAGGTGCTGGTGCGCCGTGCGCTGGCAGGGGGTATCGAGCACGCGTCGGTGGACAATGCGCTTGCCGACCAGGCCCTGGCGCTGTTCATGGATGCCTATGCCGAAAGCCACGAACTGACCGTGGTTTACCCCGGCGTGCAAGACACCTTGCGCTGGTTGCGCAAGCAAGGCGTGGAGATGGCGCTGATCACCAACAAGCCCGAGCGCTTTGTTGCCCCGCTGCTGGACCAGATGAAGATCGGCCGCTACTTCCGCTGGATCATCGGCGGCGACACCCTGCCACAAAAGAAACCCGACCCCGCAGCCCTGCTGTTCGTCATGCAGATGGCCGGCGTCACGCCGCAACAGTCGCTGTTCGTCGGCGATTCGCGCAGCGATGTCCTGGCCGCCAAGGCCGCGGGTGTGCAGTGCGTAGGCCTGACCTACGGCTACAACCATGGCCGGCCGATCAACGACGAGTCGCCCAACCTTGTGATCGACGATCTGCGTGCGCTGCTGCCCGGTTGCGCAGACCCGGCCACTGGGATAACGTTGGCGGACCTTCAAGCCTCACAAGACAGAGAGTCCACCGTGGCGGTTACTGGCAAATTCTGGATGAAAGTCATCAAGGCCCTGGCCCGTTGGCGTTGGCGCGCCTGACTTCTGCCCGCCGGCGCCTGCCGGCCCGTCCGTTTGCCTGACCCTATTGCTGCTTGCCACGAGGCTACTCATGACCCGCGAAGAATTCCTGCGCCTGGCCGCTGCCGGCTACAACCGCATCCCCCTGGCCTGTGAAACCCTGGCCGACTTCGACACGCCGCTGTCGATCTACCTGAAACTGGCTGATCAGCCCAACTCCTATCTGCTCGAGTCGGTACAGGGCGGGGAGAAATGGGGCCGTTACTCGATGATCGGCCTGCCGTCGCGCACCGTGATGCGCGTGCATGGTTATCAGGTGAGCATCCTGCAGGATGGCGTCGAGGTAGAGCGCCATGACGTCGACGACCCGCTGGCCTTCGTCGAGTCGTTCAAGGACCGTTACAAGGTCGCCGATATCCCTGGCCTGCCACGTTTCAATGGCGGCTTGGTCGGCTACTTCGGTTATGACTGCGTGCGCTATGTGGAGAAGCGCCTGGGTGCAAGCCCGAACCCGGACCCATTGGGTGTGCCGGATATCCTGCTGATGGTGTCCGATGCCGTGGTGGTGTTCGACAACCTGGCCGGCAAGATGCACGCCATCGTGCTGGTAGACCCGGCCGAGGAACAGGCTTTCGAACAAGGCAAGGCACGCCTGGCAGGGTTGCTGGAGACATTGCGCCAGCCTATCACCCCGCGCCGGGGCCTGGACCTGAGCGGCCCGCAGGCGGCCGAGCCGGAGTTCCGCTCCAGCTATACCCGCGAGGATTACGAAAACGCGGTTGGCCGCATCAAGGAGTACATCCTGGCGGGTGACTGCATGCAGGTGGTGCCGTCCCAGCGCATGTCGATCGACTTCAAGTCGGCGCCCATCGACCTGTACCGTGCCTTGCGCTGCTTCAACCCGACGCCGTACATGTACTTCTTCAATTTCGGCGACTTCCATGTGGTCGGCAGTTCGCCCGAAGTGCTGGTGCGGGTCGAGGACAACCTGGTCACCGTGCGCCCGATTGCCGGCACCCGCCCGCGCGGTGCTACCGAGGAAGCGGACCGTGCCCTGGAAGACGACCTGCTGTCGGACGAGAAAGAAATCGCCGAGCACTTGATGCTGATCGACCTGGGCCGCAACGACGTGGGCCGTGTGTCGGCGACGGGCAGTGTGCGCCTGACCGAGAAGATGGTGATCGAGCGTTACTCCAACGTGATGCACATCGTTTCCAACGTCACCGGGCAGTTGCGCGAGGGCCTGACCGCGATGGACGCATTGCGCGCGATTTTGCCTGCCGGGACCCTGTCGGGTGCACCGAAGATCCGTGCGATGGAGATCATCGACGAGCTGGAGCCGGTCAAGCGGGGCGTTTACGGTGGCGCGGTGGGCTATTTTGCCTGGAACGGCAACATGGATACCGCGATTGCCATCCGTACCGCGGTCATCAAGGACGGCGAACTGCATGTGCAGGCGGGTGGCGGTATCGTGGCGGACTCGGTGCCGGCGCTGGAATGGGAAGAAACCATCAACAAGCGCCGGGCGATGTTCCGTGCGGTGGCCTTGGCTGAGCAGACATCTGCCAAGTAGGTGATGGGGTTTTGGGGCCGTAAAGCGGCCCCAAAATTCAGAAGTCCACACTCACCGCCAAGCTCACCCCCTGCTGCTTCAACTCATCACTCTTGCGCCAGTTGTAGTTCCCCCGCACATGCACCCCCGCCACCAGCTCATGGCTCAGCCCCACGCTGGCCCGGGTCAGGTCGCTATGCGGCGTATACCCGGTCAGGGTGAAGTCGTTGGCCGGTAACGTCGTCAGGTGCATGGTCACATCCTGCTGGTCATCCTCGAACTCGTGTTCCTGAGCGACCTCGGCAAACACCCGGGTACTCGCAGCCACTTGCACACTGCCTAGCAGCCCGATGCCCAGCCGGCGGGAGGTGCGCTCCTGGTCATCGAAACCCAGCGCGGTCGAGCGCCCGCTCTTTTCGTCATAGCCATCGACTTTGACCCGGGCATAATCGGCGCTGATGAACGGCGCCAGTTGCCAGGGGCTGCTCTCGGCGGCCAGGTTATAGCCCAGCCGACCCGTCAGCGCCCAAGCCTCGCCGTCGGTATCGCCTTTCTCGCTGCGGTCATTCACGCCGAGGGCGAAGGTGCGCTTGAGGTCGCTGTAGTCCAGGTGGCCGGCAGTCAGCGCGGCATCTGCCCACCAGCGATCCTGGCGATATTGGGCGAAAGCGGTGGCCAGGTAGCTGTCGAGCTTGTAGTCCGAGTCCTGTTCCCCTGCCTCCAGTTTCTGCCGGTAAACGCCGCCCGCCAGGCCCAGGCGCCAGGCATCGTTCACGCGATAGCTGCCACCCAGCGTCAGGTTGTAGCCACGGCCGTCGCCGCTGGCCGCGCTGTGCTGGCCGTCAAAGTCCAGGTCCTGGGCACCGGTGGCAACGAATGCCTGCCACTGCCCCACGGCTTGCCAGGGTGTTTGCCACTGGTTGCGCAGTTCGTCCTGGTGGGCGCGCAGGCTGGCGTGGGCCATTTCCGGCAGCAGGGTCAGCTCCCACGGTGCGGAGATGACCGAGTAGGCGTAGTCGGCAATCAACTGCTGGCCGGCAATGGTCGGGTGCACCGAGTCGTTGAACAGCAGCTTGGTCGGGTCGGGGGTGGTGCCGTTGACGCCGTATACCGGGTTTTCGACGCAGCTGTTGCCGCTGTAGCAGGTGCCGACCAGGTTCTGGCCGCTGGCCAGGCCGAACTGACTGGGGCTGGCCAAGGCCTCACCCAGCAGAACGGGGATGTTCAGTGGGATGATTTCGGCGTCGATCTGCCCGAGCTGATTGAGCAGCGACTGGTTGAACACGCTGGAGAGCTGCGACAGCGGGTTTTGCTGTGGGGTGCCGCTGAAGTTTGGCGTCTGGCCCAGGTCGGGTAATAGCCAGACCATGATGTAGCGCGCGCCACCTTGTTGCAGAGCCTGGGCACTGGCGGCCAGGCGGCCTCCGGCAGCTGCAGCGTCGGCGGGGCTGTTTACCAGGCCCTGAAGGAAGTCGTTGCCGCCGCCGGTCAGGTAATAGAGTGCATTCGGGTCGGCACGTAGGCCGTTGGCCAGATAACCAGGGCGGTCTCGCAGTACCGCGCCTGCACCAAAGTTGCCTGGCGGAATGACGGTCTCGGACGTTGTAGTGATCGAATCGAGAATCTGCTGCGTCGTGTAGCCACCCACCGCCCAGTTGTTGCCATCAGGCTGGATGCCCACTGACGTGGAAGGGTTGAGTTCGTCAGGGGAGATACCCAGCCGACCGCCGAGAATCATCGGCGATACCGGTGCATAGTTGCCATCGGCATCGCGGTTGGTAAAGCGCATGCCTGCGGTGCCTCCGGTCAGGTCCGGAAACTGCCCGGCATCACTCAGGCTGTCGCCAAACACGATCAGGGTCGAGTAAGGGGAGGGTGCGGCGAACGCCTGGCTGCAGGCCAGGGCCAATGTGGCGAGGGTAAAACGCAACAATGGAGCTTTTCGCATCTGGGAACATCCTTTTCATTGTTTTTATGAGCACTACCCGATCGACCTTAGCAAATCGTGGCGCTTGTCTCCCAAGTCCATTCGTTTTCCAGTGTTTACAGGCATATTGCGCCCGTCGTCCCGGTAGGCTACTGTGCGGGGACGTATGAGCGAGACCTATCCTGTGTTGATCGTCAGCAAACTCTTGATGCGCGTAATCAAGGCCCACGCCCGTTGGCGTTGGCGCGCCTGACTTTATCTCCTGCCGGCCAGCCCGGCCCGTTTCTGTTTGCCTTCTTATCCGTTTCCGAATGCTCTTCGTGGCAATGCCATGCTGCGGGCGGTGTAGCAAGGTTCGTATTCTAAAGTCAGTAGATTCAAGAGGTTTAGCCCGATGTTACTGATGATCGACAACTACGACTCATTCACCTACAACGTCGTTCAATACCTGGGCGAGTTGGGTGCCGAGGTCAAGGTCATTCGCAATGACGAAATGACCCTCGCTGAAATCGAAGCCCTCAACCCGGAGCGCATCGTTGTCTCCCCCGGCCCGTGCACGCCGAGCGAGGCGGGTGTGTCGATCGAGGCGATCCTGCATTTCGCCGGCAAGCTGCCGATTCTGGGCGTGTGCCTGGGCCACCAGTCCATCGGCCAGGCGTTTGGCGGCGACGTAGTGCGCGCCCGTCAGGTGATGCACGGCAAGACCAGCCCGGTGCTGCACCGCGACCTGGGCGTATTCGCCGGCCTCAACAACCCGCTCACCGTTACCCGCTACCACTCCCTGGTGGTCAAGCGTGAAACCCTGCCCGAGTGCCTGGAAGTCACTGCCTGGACCGCTCATGCCGACGGCGCGGTCGACGAGATCATGGGCCTGCGCCACAAGACGCTGAACATCGAAGGGGTGCAGTTCCACCCCGAATCCATCCTCACCGAGCAGGGCCACGAGCTGTTCGCCAACTTCCTCAAGCAGACCGGCGGCCGCCGCTAAGGATCGAACATGGATATCAAGAGCGCGCTGAGCCGCATCGTCGGCCATCTGGACCTGTCCACTGAAGAAATGAGCGACGTCATGCGTCAGATCATGACCGGCCAATGCAGCGAGGCGCAGATCGGTGCCTTCCTGATGGGCATACGCATGAAAAGCGAGAGCATCGACGAGATCGTCGGTGCAGTTTCGGTGATGCGTGAGCTGGCCGACAAGGTCGAGCTGAAGAGCCTCGATGGCGTGGTCGATATCGTTGGCACCGGCGGCGATGGCGCCAACATCTTCAACGTTTCCACGGCGTCGGCGTTTGTTCTGGCCGCAGCCGGTTGCCCGGTGGCCAAGCATGGTAACCGCGCGGTTTCGGGCAAGAGCGGCAGCGCCGACCTGCTGGAAGCGGCCGGCATCTACCTGAACCTGACCCCGGTGCAGGTCGCCCGTTGCATCGACAGCCTGGGCATCGGTTTCATGTTTGCGCAAAGCCATCACAAGGCAATGAAGTACGCCGCTGGCCCGCGTCGCGACCTGGGCCTGCGTACCCTGTTCAACATGCTGGGCCCGCTTACGAATCCGGCCGGTGTGAAGCACCAGGTGGTCGGCGTGTTCAACCAGGCACTGTGCCGCCCGCTGGCCGAAGTGCTGCAGCGCATGGGCAGCAAGCATGTACTGGTGGTGCACTCCAAGGACGGCCTGGACGAGTTCAGCCTGGCGGCGCCGACCTTCGTTGCCGAGCTGAAGAAGGGCGAGATCACTGAATATTGGGTCGAGCCCGAAGACCTTGGCATGAAGAGCCAGAGCCTGCACGGCCTGGCCGTCGACGGCCCGCAGGCCTCGTACGAGCTGATTCGTGATGCACTGGGCCGGCGCAAGACCGAGAACGGCCAGAAGGCGGCCGAAATGATTGTGCTCAATGCTGGCGCTGCGCTGTATGCCGCTGATCATGCCATGACCCTGGCGCAGGGCGTGGAACTTGCCCACGACGTGCTGCATACAGGGCTTGCCTGGGAAAAACTGCAGGAACTGGGTGCCTTCACCGCCGTATTCAAGCTGGAGAACGAAGCATGAGCGTACCGACCGTGCTGGAAAAGATCCTCGCCCGCAAAGTCGAGGAAGTGGCCGAGCGCAGTGCCCGGGTCAGCCTGGCCGAGCTGGAGCGCCTGGCCAAGGCCGCCGACGCCCCCCGTGGCTTTGCCAATGCGCTGATCGAGCAGGCCAAGCGCAAGCAACCTGCGGTCATTGCCGAAATCAAGAAGGCATCGCCGAGCAAGGGCGTGATCCGCGAGCACTTCGTGCCGGCGGACATCGCCGTCAGCTACGAGAAGGGCGGGGCGACCTGCCTGTCGGTGCTGACCGATGTGGATTACTTCCAGGGCGCTGATGCGTACCTGCAGCAGGCCCGCGGCGCAGTTTCGCTGCCGGTGATCCGCAAGGACTTCATGATCGACCCCTACCAGATTGTCGAGGCACGGGCGCTGGGCGCCGACTGCGTGCTGCTGATCGTCTCGGCGCTGGATGACGTGAAGATGGCCGAGCTGGCCGCCACGGCCAAGGATGTCGGCCTGGATGTGCTGGTCGAAGTGCATGACGGCGATGAGCTGGAGCGCGCGCTGAACACCCTTGATACCCCGCTGGTCGGCGTCAACAACCGCAACCTGCACACCTTCGAGGTCAGCCTGGAGACCACGCTCGACCTGCTGCCGCGTATTCCGCGCGAGCGCCTGGCCATTACCGAAAGCGGTATTCTCAACCGTGCCGATGTCGAGCTGATGGCAATCAACGAGGTCTATTCGTTCCTGGTGGGCGAGGCGTTCATGCGCGCCGAGCAACCGGGGCTTGAACTGCAGCGGCTGTTCTTCCCGGAACAGGTGAAGAAGACTGTTCAGCCATTGGACTGACCTAGACGAGCCGGCTTTTGCCGGCTTTTTTGTGGGCAATGGCTGCATCGTGAACAATCACATCAAAGGTGGATCAATGACCGATCAACCCCTGGCACTGACTGTTGAACAAGGCCTGCATGCCGAGCAGGACCTGCTGGCCGCGGTCTGCCGCGGCGAGCGCGAATTCGGTGTGCTGTTCTGGCGCCCGACCGACCATGCCTTGGTCATGCCGCGCCGCATGAGCCGCCTGGACAATTTCGAAGCCGCCTGTGCCGAGCTTGCGATTGCCGGCTGGCCGGTGCTGTTGCGCGAGACCGGCGGTGAGCCGGTGCCGCAATCGCATGCCACGGTGAATGTGGCACTGGTGTACGTGGCACCGCGCAGCGAAGGTGACCATGGGCGTATCGAGAATGCCTACGAACGCCTGTGCCTGCCGCTGTGCGAGGTGCTACGCGAGTGGGGCGGGGTGGCTTCGGTGGGCGAGATCGACGGGGCGTTCTGCGATGGTCGCTACAACGTCAACCTCAATGGCCGCAAACTGGTCGGCACGGCCCAGCGCTGGCGCCAGGGGCTGGGCGGAAAACGCCCGGTGGTGCTGGTGCATGGCGCACTGTTGCTGGATAACGAGCGTGAGTCGATGGTCGCGGCCGTCAACCGCTTCAACGAGTGCTGCGAACTGGATCAGCGCTGCCGCGCCGATGCGCATATCGCCTTGCACGAAGTTGCGCCCTCAGCGCCCTGGTTCGAGCGCCTCTCACAGGCCTATGCCAAGGTGCTTGCAGACCTGCCCAAGGACTAACGGGTACCGTAGACCACCATGGTCTTGCCCTTTACCTGCACCAGGCTGCGCTCCTCAAGGTCTTTGAGGACGCGGCCGACCATCTCACGCGAGCAGCCGACGATGCGGCCGATCTCCTGGCGGGTGATCTTGATCTGCATGCCGTCGGGGTGGGTCATTGCATCGGGTTGCTTGCACAGCTCGAGCAGGCAGCGGGCGACACGGCCGGTCACGTCGAAGAAGGCCAGGTCGCCGACCTTGCGCGTGGTATTGCGCAGGCGCTGCGCCATCTGGCCACCCAGGGCGTAGAGGATGTCTGGGTCCTGGCGTGAGAGCTCGCGAAACTTGTCGTAACTGATCTCTGCCACTTCACATTCGGTCTTGGCGCGGACCCAAGCGCTGCGCTGCTGCTCGCCTTCCACGGGTTCGAAAAGCCCCAGCTCGCCAAAGAAATCACCGCTGTTGAGGTAGGCGATGATCATTTCGTGACCGTCGTCGTCCTCGATGAGGATGGTCACCGAACCCTTGATGATGAACGACAGTGTTTCGGCCCGATCGCCGGCGCAGATGATGTTGCTCTTGGCGGTGTAGCGGCGGCGCTGGCAGTGCACCAGCAGTTTGTCGATATTCTTGATCTTGGCGGGTAGGGCTGAGGCAACCATCACGAAATCCTGTTCGATACGACACATAGGCTTCTTGTAGGAAGTGTCTGGCGGCAAGCGCCAGTCATTTGGCGCCAGCTTATCAGACACTACAGGATGTTTCGGTACTAAACCGTCACGTCTCGAGCTTTTCCGACAGCCACACAAGGTCTAAGCTGACACCCTTTTCCGAAAATTAGGAGTCCAGGTAGATGAAGGCACGTATCCAGTGGGCCGGTGACGCGATGTTCCTCGGCGAGTCGGGGAGCGGGCATGTCGTCGTGATGGACGGCCCGCCTGAGGCTGGTGGCCGAAACCTGGGCGTGCGCCCGATGGAAATGCTGTTGCTGGGCTTGGGTGGCTGCAGCAGCTTCGATGTGGTCAGCATCTTGAAGAAGTCGCGCCAGGCGGTGGAGAGCTGCGAGGCATTCCTGGAAGCCGAGCGCGCCAGCGAAGACCCGAAAGTGTTCACCAAGATCCACATGAACTTCGTGGTGAAGGGCCGTGGCTTGAAAGAGGCCCAGGTCAAGCGGGCAGTTGAGCTGTCGGCCGAGAAATACTGCTCTGCGTCGATCATGCTGGAGCGCGCGGGCGTCGAGATCACCCACGGCTACGAGATCGTAGAGTTGGGTTGAGTCCGAAATGTTCGGGGCTGCGTTGCAGCCCCGGCTGTCTTCAGTTGCGCAGTGCCGGAAGGGCAACTTGCAACCACTGCGGTACTACGTTTCTGAATGCCTGGCTCAACCGCTCCCGCCGCTTTTGATAAGCCAACCCCAGCCAGATAACCCCCAGCCCGATCAACGTCACCACCACCGGGAACAGCAGCGACTCGGCAAACACCTCGTAAGACAGATACCCCAGATAAGCCGCCACCCCCAACGCCCCAAACACCATGAACACCGGCCTGCGCAACAGCACGGCGATGGCCATCAGCCCGATATTGATCAGGCAGTAGAGGGCCTTGCCCAGCTCGCTACCGTTGTCCACCAAGGTCAGCCCACCCCAGAACGCCGCGAGCCCGGCCAGATAGCCCCAGTGGGCATAGTCCTCACGGGTGCGGCCGTCCGCCACCAGGAATACCAGCAGCATCCCCAGGCCGAACCAGAGCGATACTTCGCGCCGTTGCTCCCAGCTGAACGGCGAACCGAAGAACCACTCGCTGAGGTCCATCGACATGAACCACAGCGCCACGGCGATCGGCATCACGATGAACGGGAAGGGGATCAGCCGCAGCATCAGCAGCCCGGCGACCACCGTGGCGGCCTCCATCAACAACCAGCCGCCCTGCACATAGGTGTAGTACTGGTGATAGGCCGATTGCCTGTCATCCAGTGGCCACCAGCCGACCAGACGCTCGATGGCAAACACCGCCAGCGGCACGATGCTCACCGCGACCGCCGCCAGCACGCCGGCGGCTACCGATTGTGCGCGCCGTTGCAGGTTGAGGGCGAAGAGCGTCAACAAGAGGATGTACAGCGTGGCGATGGCCAGCAGTGCCCAGTCGCCGATCTGCATCCAGGCTTCGGTGAGCAGCCAGCCCATGGCGCCCATGATGAGCAAGGCGCCGAAGTAGAACGCGACGTGCGCTAGCTGGAAGCTGCCGCGCGTTGCCGGTTGCTGGCGTAGAAACTGCAGCAGGGCTTGATCCTGGCCCGGCTGGAGGATGCCGGCGTGCACGGCGCGCGCCAGGTCCTTGGCGCTGAATCGTTCCGTCATGGGTTTACCTTCAGATACGGTAGGTGCTCTTGGTCATGACCTTGGCCAGCAGGCTCATGCCGAAACGCACTGGGGCTGGAAAACGATAGCCGCCCGCCTCGAGGGCAGACTCGGCGTGCTGCTCTTCATCTATGCGCATTTGTTCGAGAATGGCGCGAGACTTTTCGTCCTCGTGCGGAATCTGCTCCAGGTGTTCGTCCAGGTGTTTGCACACCTGATGCTCGGTGGCGGCGACGAAGCCCAGGCTGACCTTGTCGCTGACCAGGCCGGCGAGCGCGCCAATGCCGAACGACATGCCGTAGAACAGCGGGTTGAGCACGCTTGGGTGGCTATTCAACTGGCGTATGCGCTGTTCGCACCAGGCCAGGTGGTCGATTTCTTCCTCGGCGGCGTGCTCCATGGCTTTGCGTACCTGGGGCAGTTTGGCGGTCAGTGCCTGGCCTTGGTATAGCGCCTGGGCGCAGACTTCGCCGGTATGGTTGATGCGCATGAGGCCGGCAATGTGGCGGCTCTGGGCGTCATCCAGGTCGGCATCCGGCTGGACGATGGCCGGGGATGGGCGGGACGGTTGGCCGCTGAAGGGCAGCAAGGTGCGCATGGCGGTATCGGCCTGCAGCAACAAGCGGTCGAGCGGCGAGTAGTGACGTTCGGTAGCCATCGGGCACCTCCGCAAGAGTGTGCCCGACAGTTTACCGCAATAGCGCAAGGGTCGCTTGCCCTGGATCAGCCCGGCGGCCAGTGCATCTGGCGCTGGCCAAGCACGTGCATGTGAATGTGGTAGACGGTCTGCCCACCCAGTTCGTTGCAGTTCATGACCACGCGGAAGCCCTCTTCGCAGCCAAGTTCCTTGGCCAGACGCTGGGCGGTGAACAGGATGTGACCGGCCAGGCCTTTGTCCTCTTCGGTCAGGTCATTGAGGGTGCGGATGTGCTTTTTCGGGATGACCAGAAAATGCACGGGCGCCTGGGGGGCGATATCGTGGAACGCCAGAACCTGGTCGTCCTCGTAAATGATCTTCGCCGGGATTTCCCGGTTGATGATCCTGGTGAATAAATCGTCCACAGCACTTGCTCCATGGTGAGGGTCCGGGCCGAGTGTACTCAGCCGGGCGCCGCTCGCCCAGTGGCTATTCCATTCCGACCGGGCAGTAGCGGCGATGGATCACCCCAGCGAGCTTGCGCACCAGCCAGCGGGGCAGCAGGCGCGGCGCGAATGCCAGCCAGCGATTGCGCCGGCCGGGGGTGATCAGTGTGCGGTTCTTGTCCAGGGCGCGCACCGTGTACAGCGCCACTTCTTCGGGGCTGAGGCAGCGGGTGCTGCCTTCGAGCCGAGGAATGCGCCGGCGCGATGAGCGCACGGGGCCTGGGCATAGCACCGAGACCTTGATGCCAGTGCGCTTGAGCTCTTCGCGCAGCGCCTGGGAGAAACTCAGCACATAGGCTTTGCTGGCCGCGTAGGCCGCCATCCAGGGGCCCGGTGCGACACCGGCCAGGCCCGCCACATTGAGGATCTGCCCGCCGCCCTGGACTGCCATCAGGTTGCCGATGGCATGGCAGAGGCGGCTCATGGCCAGGATATTGACCTCCAGCAGGTCCTGCTCGTCGGCCCACTCATGGGCCAGAAACGGCCCATAGGTGCGCAGGCCTGCGCAATTGACCAGCAGGTCGATACGCCGCTCGCCTTCCTCCAGTTCGAGCACGAAGCCCGACAGGCGAAGGGGCTGGCTCAAGTCGCAGGCTCGGAACAGTACCTCGACACCGAAGCGTTGGGTCAGCTCGATGGCCACCGGCTCCAGCGTCTCGCGCTGGCGTGCCACCAGGATCAGGTTGCGCCCGCGCCGTGCCAGCGCTTCCGCCAGGGCCAGGCCCAGGCCGCTGGAAGCACCAGTGATCATGGCGTAACGGGTCATGCAAAGGCTCCTGGGGCTGAAGAGGGCGCCTAGTGTACAGCTTGGCCGGGCAAGGTGTTGCCTTTTGCTACAAGGCCTGGGCGCGAATACCCTGGCAGTGATCCAGGGCTTCCCGGTACTCACTTTGCAGGCGTTCGATCAGTGCGCTGGCGTTAGGCAGGTCATGGATATCGCCCACGCCCTGGCCTGCCGACCATACGGTTTTCCAGGCCTTGGCTTCGTCGTCGATCGGTTTGAGCTTGCCCGGTTCATGGCCATGCGTGAGTGCGTTCATGTCATAGCCCGCCTGTTCCAGGCTCGGCCGCAGGAAGCTGGCCGGGATGCCGGACACTGCCGGGGTGTGGATGATGTCGACGGCATGGGCATCGAGCAGCATCTGCTTGTAGGCAGCCTGGGCCTGGCTTTCGGTGGTGGCGATGAAGCGGGTGCCCATGTAGGCAAGGTCGGCACCCAGTAGTTGTGCCGCCAGGACCTCATGGCCGTGGTTGATGCAGCCCGCCAGCAACAGGGTCTTGTCGAAAAACTGCCGGATCTCGGCCACCAGGGCGAATGGGCTCCAGGTACCGGCATGGCCGCCAGCGCCCGCCGCCACTGCGATCAGGCCATCCACACCGGCCTCGGCGGCCTTCTCGGCATGGCGGCGGGTGGTGACATCGTGGAACACCAGCCCGCCGTAGCTGTGCACGGCATCGACTACCTCCTTCACCGCGCCCAGGCTGGTGATGACGATCGGCACCTTGTGCGCCACGCACAGGGCAAGGTCCGCCTGCAGGCGAGGGTTGGTCGGGTGCACGATCAGGTTCACGGCATAGGGTGCCGGTGCTTGCAGTTGGGCAAGCCCGGCCTCGATCTCCTCGAGCCAGGCCTTGAACCCTGCGCTGTCGCGCTGGTTCAGGGCCGGGAAGCTGCCGACCACGCCAGCGGCGCAGCAGGCCAGGACCAGCCTGGGGTTGGAGATCAGGAACATCGGTGCGGCGACCACGGGCAGGCGCAGGCGTTGTTCGAGCGAGGCGGGCAATGACATGGCAAGGCTCCTGTAGGGGGTTACCGTCAGAACGGTTTGACCACCACGAGAATTACGATACCCAGCAGGAACAGCACCGGGACTTCGTTGAACCAGCGATAGTAGACGTGGCTGCGGGTATTGGCGCCGCTGGCGAAGCGTTTACGTTGGGCACCGCACATGTGATGGTAGCCGGTCAGCAGAATCACCAGGGTGAGCTTGGCATGCAACCAGCCTTGGCTCAGCCAGCCCGGAGTCAGGTAGAGCATCCAGGCACCGAACACATAGGTGGCGATCATGGCCGGGTTCATGATGCCGCGGTACAGCTTGCGTTCCATGGTCACGAAGCGGTCCTGGCTGATGCTGTCCTGGCTCTGGGCGTGGTAGACGAACAGCCTGGGCAGGTAGAACAGGCCGGCGAACCAGCAGACCACGCTGACGATATGTAGCGCTTTGATCCATAGGTAAAGCATTGAGGAGTTCCTTCAGGTTTTCACGGTCGTCAGATAGTAGTGGTCAAGCGCCCGAAGGGTCACCCGAAGAGTTGTTACAGGCGGCTTGCACCCCTATTATCGTGCGCTTTCCAGTGGGCTCGTTGATAAGGGGCAAGCGTTATGATCAAGGTCGGTATCGTCGGCGGCACGGGTTACACCGGCGTCGAGCTGTTGCGTCTGCTGGCACAGCATCCTCAGGCCGAAGTGGCGGTCATCACTTCGCGCTCCGAAGCGGGCGTGGCGGTAGCTGACATGTACCCGAACCTGCGCGGCCACTATGACGGCCTGGCGTTCAGTGTGCCGGACAGCAAAGCCTTGGCGGCGTGTGATGTGGTGTTTTTTGCAACGCCTCACGGCGTTGCCCACGCCCTGGCCGGCGAACTGCTGGCGGCCGGAACCAAGGTGATCGACCTGTCGGCCGACTTCCGCCTGCAGGATGCCACCGAATGGGGCAAGTGGTACGGCCAGCCTCATGGCGCGCCGGAGCTGCTCAAGGACGCCGTCTACGGCCTGCCTGAAGTGAATCGCGAGAAAATCCGCCAGGCTCGCCTGATTGCAGTGCCGGGGTGCTACCCGACGGCCACCCAACTGGGCTTCCTGCCATTGCTGGAGGCCGGCCTGGCCGACCCATCGCGCCTGATTGCCGACTGCAAGTCGGGCGTCAGCGGCGCCGGGCGGGGTGCGGCGGTGGGTTCGCTGTTCTGCGAGGCTGGCGAAAGCATGAAGGCTTACGCGGTCAAAGGTCATCGCCACCTGCCGGAAATCAGCCAGGGCTTGCGCCTGGCGGCGGGCAAGGACATCGGCCTGACCTTCGTGCCACACCTGACGCCCATGATCCGCGGCATCCACGCCACCCTGTACGCCACCGTGGTTGATACTTCGGTCGATCTGCAGGCGCTGTTCGAGAAGCGTTACGCCGATGAGCCGTTCGTGGATGTGATGCCGGCCGGTAGCCACCCGGAAACCCGCAGTGTGCGCGGTGCCAACGTCTGCCGTATTGCCGTTCATCGCCCGCAAGGGGGTGACTTGGTGGTGGTGCTTTCGGTCATCGACAACCTGGTCAAAGGTGCCTCGGGCCAGGCGGTGCAGAACCTCAACATCCTGTTCGGCCTGGATGAGCGCATGGGCCTGTCCCACGCGGGCCTGCTCCCATAAGGGCACAAGCTGGCACAAGGCCCGCCGAGTGCGGGCCTTTTTGTGGGCGCGACTAAAGCCGCACAATTCTTGACCAATTTTCTCGGAGAAGCGGATAATGCGCGTCATCGAGTTTTATGGCGGCAACTGCGCCGGGAGAATCAGCATGAGCGTCGAAACCTTCACCCCTACCGGTCTGGAATTCACCCAAGGGGCAGCCCACAAGGTGAAGACCCTGGTCAACGAGGAAGGCAATGAGCGTCTGAAGTTGCGGGTATTCGTGACCGGCGGTGGCTGCTCGGGCTTCCAGTACGGTTTCACCTTCGATGAAGATGTGGCCGAGGATGACACCATCGTCGAGCGTGAAGGCGTGTCGCTGGTGGTCGACCCGATGAGCTTCCAGTATCTGGCGGGTGCCGAGGTGGACTATCAGGAAGGTCTGGAAGGCTCGCGCTTCGTCATCAAGAACCCGAACGCCGCCACCACCTGCGGTTGTGGTTCTTCGTTCTCGATCTGATCACGGGCTGTACGAAAACGCCGCGCATTTGCGCGGCGTTTTGCATTGTGCCCGGGCGCTACGCCGGGTAGATGGCGCCGAGCACGCGCAAGCCGCGGGCAGCCGTCACACTCGGGCGGTTGGCTGGGATACCTTCCAGGCAGCAATGGGCCAGCCAGGCGAAGGCCATGGCCTCTACCCAGTCCGGGTCGACGCCATGGGCCGCAGTGCTGGCCACCTGGGCGCCCGGCAACAGCTGGGCGAGCCGGCGCATCAATGCCCCGTTGCGGGCCCCGCCACCGCACACCAGCAGCGCCTCGGTGCCCTGCTGAGCGTTGCGCAGTGAGTCGATGATGCTGCGAGCGGTCAGCTCCAGCAGGGTCGCCTGCACATCCTGGTCACGGTAGGGCGGCAGTTTGCTCAGGTGCCCTTGCAGCCACGCCAGGTTGAACACTTCGCGCCCCGTACTCTTGGGGCCGGCGCCGGCAAAGAACGGGTCGCTCAACAGGGCTGCAAGCAGCGCTTCGATCACCTCGCCACTGGCTGCCCAGGCACCGTCAGCGTCGTAGTGCTGGCCGCGCTTGAACTCGATCCAGGCGTCCAGCAATACATTGCCTGGCCCGCAGTCGAAACCATGCACCGGCGTGTCGTTGGCAATCAGGCTGAGGTTGCTGAACCCCCCCACATTGAGCACGGCGAGTCGTTGGCCCAGATGGCTGAACAGTGTTTCGTGAAATGCCGGTACCAAGGGTGCCCCTTGCCCGCCAGCGGCCACATCGCGGCGTCGGAAGTCGCCGATCACGCTGATCTGGGTAAGCTCGGCAAGCAGTGCCGGGTTGCCGATCTGCACGGTGAAGCCACGAGCAGGCTCGTGGCGGATGGTCTGGCCATGGCTGCCGATGGCGCGGATGGCGCTTGGCGCAAGCCCCTGGCTTGCGAGCAAGTGGCCAATGCCTTCGGCTGCCAGGCTGGCCCAGCGGTTCTCGGCCAGGGCGGCGCGCGCAATCTCGTCAGGGCCGCTGGCGCAAAGGCTCAGCAGGCTCTGGCGCAGGTCGGCGGGCATGGGGATGTAATGAGTAGCGAGCAGTGCTGGCTGCTCGCGTTGTTCGATCAGGGCGATGTCCAGGCCATCGAGGCTGGTACCGGACATCACCCCCAGATAAAGCGCCATGACTCAGCGCTTGTTCGCAGCGAGCATGGTGGCCTTTTCCTGATCCATGCGGGCGATCAGTGGCTGGCTCTGCTGCATGAAGCGTGAGCGTTCGGCCTTGGCGATCGGGTCGGCCATCGGCACTTTCTGGCTTAGCGGGTCGACGTGCACGCCGTTGACCTGGAACTCGTAATGCAAGTGCGGCCCGGTGGAAAGGCCGGTGGTGCCGATGTAGCCGATGATCTGGCCCTGCTTGACCGAGCCGCCGGTCTTGATGCCTTTGGCGAAGCCTTGCATGTGACCGTACAGGGTCTTGTAGCGGTTGCCGTGCTGGATGATCACGGTATTACCGTAGCCACCCCGGCGCCCAGCCAGCTCGATGCGGCCGTCACCGGCAGCCTTGATCGGTGTGCCGCGCGGGGCGGCATAGTCAACGCCTTTGTGGGCGCGGATCTTGTTCAGAATCGGGTGTTTACGGCCAGCGGAAAAGCGCGAGCTGATGCGGGCGAAATCCACCGGAGTGCGGATGAACGCTTTGCGCAGGCTGTTGCCGTCGGCAGTGTAGTAGCTGGTATTGCCCTGTTTGTTGGTGTAGCGCACGGCGGTGTAGGTCTTGCCGCGGTTGGTAAAGCGAGCGGACAGGATGTTACCGGTGCCGATCACCTTGCCATCCATGACTTTCTGCTCGTACACCACGTCGAATTCGTCACCCTGGCGGATGTCTTGGGCGAAGTCGATGTCGTAGCCCAGCACCCGTGCCATGTCCATGGTCAGGCTGTGCGACAGGCCGGCACGCTGTGCGGAGGCCGACAGGGAGCTCTTGATCACGCCGTGGGCGTAGGCCGTGCGGACCACAGGCTTGCTGATTTCGCGGTTGAAGCTGTAGCCCTTGGCGCTTTTGGTCAGGCGAATGGTTTCGAGGTTGCTGACTTTGCTGTGCAGGTTGGTCAGTTGGCCGTCTTTGTCGAGTTCGAACTGCAACACCTGGCCGTGCTTGAGCTGGCTGAACTGTTTCGCCTGCTTGTTGCTGGCCAGTACTTCATGGACTGCGCTGGCTGGCAGGCCGACTTTTTCGAACAGGGTAGACAAGGTGTCACCCCGCGCTACGGTGACTTCGCGGTGGCCAGGCTGCTTGGCTTCGGCGACAGGTTCTGGCGCAGGCGTTTGTTGCTCCGCCTTCTGGGTAGCCGTGTCGGCTTCATCGATCTGGGCGAACGGCGAGCCTTGCTCTGCCTCAGCGTGTACGAGTGGGGCGGCCTTGGACTCCTCCTTCAATTGTTCGACCGGGCTTTCCAGTTCGAGGTTGAGGGTGGTTTTCTTGGCTTCGACTTCGCTGGAAGGAAATACCAGCAGGGCCAGGCTGAGCAGGGCGGCGATGCCGCTGGCGGCCAACAGATGGCTTTTCGGATAAAGCGGGGGCGCTTTAGGCGGTTCGTTGGTCATAGGTAAGGTGACTTTTTGAAGAAAAGTGAATATGGAAAAGATGAATGACATGATGAAGATGAAATAACTGTATAAAATATAACCAAATCCATTTTCACGCAAGGGCGCGTAGACGCCGCAAGGCTGCCTGCGGGTCACATTCTATTGCGAAACTTGTATTTGATGGCCGATCTTGTATGGTTGGCTCCCCTTGAATCTGAGCCTTGCGGGTCTGTCTATGAAGTCGGTTGAAGAGCAGCTGGCGCTTATCAAGCGCGGTGCGGAAGAAGTATTGGTCGAGTCGGAACTGGTGGAGAAGCTCAAGCGCGGCCAGCCTCTGCGTATCAAGGCAGGTTTCGATCCGACCGCGCCGGACCTGCACCTGGGGCACACCGTGCTCATCAACAAGCTGCGCCAGTTCCAGGAGCTGGGCCACCAGGTCATCTTCCTGATCGGTGACTTCACCGGGATGATCGGTGACCCGAGCGGCAAGAGCGCCACGCGTCCGCCGCTGACTCGCGAGCAGGTGCTGGACAACGCCGAGACCTATAAGCAGCAGGTGTTCAAGATTCTCGACCCGGCCAAGACCGAGGTTGCGTTCAACTCCACCTGGATGGACACGCTGACCCCGGCCGACTTCATCCGCCTGGCGTCGCAGTACACCGTGGCGCGCATGCTCGAGCGCGATGATTTCGACAAGCGTTACACCACCAATCAGCCGATCGCGATCCATGAGTTCCTCTACCCGCTGGTGCAGGGTTATGACTCCGTAGCGCTGAAAGCGGACGTAGAGCTGGGCGGTACCGACCAGAAATTCAACCTGCTCATGGGGCGCGAGCTGCAGCGCGCCTACGGCCAGGAAGCGCAGAACATCGTGACCATGCCGCTGCTCGAAGGGCTCGACGGCGTGAAGAAGATGTCCAAGTCGCTGGGTAACTATGTGGGTATCCAGGAAGCGCCTGGGGTGATGTACAGCAAGCTGGTGTCTATCCCTGACACGTTGATGTGGCGTTACTTCGAGTTGCTGAGCTTCCGCTCGATGGAGGAGATCGACCAGTTCCGTGCTGATGTTGCCAATGGCGCGAACCCGCGCGACATCAAGATCAAGCTGGCGGAAGAGATTGTTGCGCGTTTCCATGGCGAAGAGGCTGCTGCCAACGCCCACCGTGCGGCGGGCAACCGTATGAAAGAGGGCGAGCTGCCGGAAGACTTGCCTGAGATCGAGGTTGCTGCGGCTGAAGGCTTGCCGATTGCTGCGGTGCTGAACCGTGCCGGCCTGGTGAAGAACTCGGCAATGGCGCGCGATCTGCTTAATGGCGGCGCGGTCAAGGTTGATGGTGCGGTGGTTGATCGCGACTTCGTGTTTGCGCTGGGTGCTACCCATGTGTGTCAGGCGGGCAAGAAGGCGTTTGGCCGGGTTACCCTCAAGGCGGAGTGATTGCCTGGTGGTGTAGCTATATAGAAGCGGGGAGGCCGGAAGGCCTCCCCGCTTTGTTTTTCAGCGATATCAAAGTTTATTGGAATTAAGGGTTGACGCGGTTTCGAATCCCCTTATAATGCGCCCCACTTCCAGCGTAGTCGGAACGAAAAACTCCTTGAGTTTCAATGAGTTGATCGAGCCAGGTAGTGGTGGAAGTGCTCCGATCGAAAGGTCGTCAGCGGTTAAGATGGTGGTTGACAGCGCTTCTAAACGCTGTATGATTCGCCTCCCGCTACGAGAGATCGCAGCGAGTCAAGTGTTTGAAGCTAAACGAGTTTCTCGC